>NZ_JAELUD010000307.1:0-295 GCF_016429185.1 Aquitalea sp. ASV11 | reverse complement strand
GGTTTCATCCTTGAACGGCACCACGGCAATGGCGTGCTTGCTGGCACCACCACCGACAATCTCGATGGTCATCTCGGCACGGGCAGACTGGCCTGCGAGCAAGACAAACATTAGCAATAGCTTAAACCTGTCTCTTATACACATCTGACGCTGCCGACGAACAGTAAGATGGGGGGGGGGGGGGGGGGGGGGGGGGGGGGGGGGGGGGGGGGGGGGGGGGGGGGGGGGGGGGGGGGGGGGGGGGGGGGGGGGGGGGGGGGGGGGGGGGGGGGGGGGGGGGGGGGGGGGGGGGGGG
>NZ_JAELUD010000306.1:0-296 GCF_016429185.1 Aquitalea sp. ASV11 | reverse complement strand
CCCCCCCCCCCCCCCCCCCCCCCCCCCCCCCCCCCCCCCCCCCCCCCCCCCCCCCCCCCCCCCCCCCCCCCCCCCCCCCCCCCCCCCCCCCCCCCCCACCCCCCCCCCCCCCCCCCCCACCCCCCCATCTTACTGTTCGTCGGCAGCGTCAGATGTGTATAAGAGACAGGCCTGGGCCTGGCCGAGGCCTGGGGCCTGCCGCTGAGTGCGCTGGGCTTTGCCTTTGTGGCAGGCAGTGCGGTATTGCTGATTGGCCGCAGGCGCGGTGGCAATGCCGAGTCTTATGTGCTGGCCGG
>NZ_JAELUD010000305.1:0-296 GCF_016429185.1 Aquitalea sp. ASV11 | reverse complement strand
CCCCCCCCCCCCCCCCCCCCCCCCCCCCCCCCCCCCCCCCCCCCCCCCCCCCCCCCCCCCCCCCCCCCCCCCCCCCCCCCCCCCCCCCCCCCCCCCCCCCCCCCCCCCCCCCCCCCCCACCACCCCATCTTACTGTTCGTCGGCAGCGTCAGATGTGTATAAGAGACAGGGACTTTTTCGTGATGAATACCGACAGCATCCGCCAGACCATTGCCAGCACCACCGCCACCATGACGCTGCTGGTATCGATGATTGCGGTGATTTCGCTGGTGGTTGGTGGCATTGGCGTGATGAAC
>NZ_JAELUD010000304.1:0-296 GCF_016429185.1 Aquitalea sp. ASV11 | reverse complement strand
CCCCCCCCCCCCCCCCCCCCCCCCCCCCCCCCCCCCCCCCCCCCCCCCCCCCCCCCCCCCCCCCCCCCCCCCCCCCCCCCCCCCCCCCCCCCCCCACCCCCCCCCCCCCCCCCCCCCCCCCCCCCCATCTTACTGTTCGTCGGCAGCGTCAGATGTGTATAAGAGACAGGCTCAGCTCCACCGAGCCGACAAAGCGGCTGGCTTCCGCCGTCTGCTGGTTGAAGGCCTGCACGGTGGGAATGGCGTTCAGCACCTCACCGGCCATGGCGCTGGAATCGGCAATGCGGTCCTGACTA
>NZ_JAELUD010000303.1:0-296 GCF_016429185.1 Aquitalea sp. ASV11 | reverse complement strand
CAGCACCCGCCATATCATTGCTCTGACCACCCAGCAAACCACCCAACTGATCAAACAGGCTCATCTTTCATCCTCTCGTCGAAAACTGCTTTAAAATGTCTTCAGCAATTCTTGCTTGCCAAATAGCTGTCTCTTATACACATCTGACGCTGCCGACGAACAGTAAGATGTGGTGTGGGGGGGGGGGGGGGGGGGGGGGGGGGGGGGGGGGGGGGGGGGGGGGGGGGGGGGGGGGGGGGGGGGGGGGGGGGGGGGGGGGGGGGGGGGGGGGGGGGGGGGGGGGGGGGGGGGGGGGG
>NZ_JAELUD010000302.1:0-296 GCF_016429185.1 Aquitalea sp. ASV11 | reverse complement strand
TCCAGACCCGTCTGGAAACGGTACAGGCAGAAGGACATCAGGCCAGTTTGCGACTGGGCACCGCGCAGCAACAGCTGGCCAGCTTGCAGCAGCAATGGCAAGCGCAGCAGGAACGGCAGCAGCAGGCCTGTCTCTTATACACATCTGACGCTGCCGACGAACAGTAAGATGGGGGGGGGGGGGGGGGGGGGGGGGGGGTGGGGGGGGGGGGGGGGGGGGGGGGGGGGGGGGGGGGGGGGGGGGGGGGGGGGGGGGGGGGGGGGGGGGGGGGGGGGGGGGGGGGGGGGGGGGGGGGG
>NZ_JAELUD010000301.1:0-296 GCF_016429185.1 Aquitalea sp. ASV11 | reverse complement strand
CGACATGGACGTGGCGATGGCGGATTACCGCCACAGCATCCTGCAGTCTCTGGCAGAAGTGGAGGATTCGCTCAGCGACATCCGCCTGCTGGCGCAGCAGGAAGCCGCCCAGCAGCAAGCAGTGGACCTGTCTCTTATACACATCTGACGCTGCCGACGAACAGTAAGATGGGGGGTGGGGGGGGGGGGGGGGGGGGGGGGGGGGGGGGGGGGGGGGGGGGGGGGGGGGGGGGGGGGGGGGGGGGGGGGGGGGGGGGGGGGGGGGGGGGGGGGGGGGGGGGGGGGGGGGGGGGGGG
>NZ_JAELUD010000300.1:0-296 GCF_016429185.1 Aquitalea sp. ASV11 | reverse complement strand
TGTCTTACTCCTGCTTGTTCTGTCTGAGCGTGATGGTGAATACCGCCCCGCCATCCGGGTGATTGTCGGCAGTCAGCATGCCGCCATAGGACTTGATGATGTCAGATGACAGGGCCAGCCCCAGGCCTGTCTCTTATACACATCTGACGCTGCCGACGAACAGTAAGATGTGTGGGGGGGGGGGGGGGGGGGGGGGGGGGGGGGGGGGGGGGGGGGGGGGGGGGGGGGGGGGGGGGGGGGGGGGGGGGGGGGGGGGGGGGGGGGGGGGGGGGGGGGGGGGGGGGGGGGGGGGGGGG
>NZ_JAELUD010000299.1:0-296 GCF_016429185.1 Aquitalea sp. ASV11 | reverse complement strand
CCCCCCCCCCCCCCCCCCCCCCCCCCCCCCCCCCCCCCCCCCCCCCCCCCCCCCCCCCCCCCCCCCCCCCCCCCCCCCCCCCCCCCCCCCCCCCCCCCCCCCCCCCCCCCCCCCCCCCCCCCACCACATCTTACTGTTCGTCGGCAGCGTCAGATGTGTATAAGAGACAGGGCTGAGGCTGCCTTCGGCCAGTTTTGCACCAAGGTCGCGTGCCAGCTGCTGTGCCTGACCGGTATGGCCGGGCGCGCCGGGGCACCAGTCCATCTCTATGCCCGGCAGCAGGCGGGCGCGTTGTT
>NZ_JAELUD010000298.1:0-296 GCF_016429185.1 Aquitalea sp. ASV11 | reverse complement strand
CCCCCCCCCCCCCCCCCCCCCCCCCCCCCCCCCCCCCCCCCCCCCCCCCCCCCCCCCCCCCCCCCCCCCCCCCCCCCCCCCCCCCCCCCCCCCCCCCCCCCCCCCCCCCCCCCCCCCCACCCCCCCATCTTACTGTTCGTCGGCAGCGTCAGATGTGTATAAGAGACAGGCCCAGGGTAATCTGCCCCTGTTGCGGGTCGTAAAAACGCAGCAATAGCTGAAACAGCGTGGACTTGCCCGCGCCGGACGGCCCCACCAGCGCTACGTGCTCGCCGGGAGCCAGTTCCAGATCAATC
>NZ_JAELUD010000032.1:0-44365 GCF_016429185.1 Aquitalea sp. ASV11 | reverse complement strand
AAACTCTTCTCTCAGATCCATGATGCTTTGGGCTTTCCAGGGCATGTTTATTCCGCGAGTGAAAGGTCTCGCGAAAGTGTCACCCATGTCCTCGCACACCTGTCAGCTATCTCTCCGGTCTATACAGCTTCGCCAAAAGAAAGTACCCAAAGAAAAGGCGACCCGCAGCGCGTCGAATTCCCGCCCCAGCCGCACCGCTCAGGGCGCGGCCGGAACTTGCGGCGCGCTAGCGTCGCGCCGCTGCGGACAGCCGACCGCTTAAGACCCTGAGCGGCACGTCTGCGTCGGCTCGCACTGACGGGACTGGGGCAGCTCCGACAGGCGTTCTTGATCAGCTAACCACCGCACCAATGCGCCCATGGCCCCGTCAAGCATGCCGACAGGTGGCCGGGGCGAGGTGTTAAGCGCCTGCTTTGTCTGAGCGATTTGACCTTAGCAAATCGCGAGTTCAGGCGCGCCTCGCCTCGGACGGGTCCTGTCGGGCAGCCGCAGGCCATGCTTGTGGGGTGGCCTTGGAGGTGAAGGAGGGCTTGGCCAGGCAAGCCCTCTTTTCCGTTCCCCCCGCGCACAAACGGCAGTCAAATGATCATCCGTGCGAGCGGATTTCTACTGCACTATTCGTGTGATTGCTACTTGAGTAGAGGGATTGCATCGGATAATCTCAATGTCATGAAAGCCTTGCTGACCTTCCAATGCAGCCCGTATCGTCAGCCATGCACTGAACATCTCTGCTCGCAAATAACGGTTAACCGGCTTAAGCCATGAAGGCGCGAATGTCATTTGAACTACGTATTGCCGGTGAGGCCGATGCCCAGGAAATTGCCACTCTGGTGAACCGAGCCTACCGTCCCTCTGCGCAAGAGGCGGGCTGGACTCACGAGTCAAACCTGATTGCTGGCGAAAGAACTAACGCTGAGCAAGTTCTTGCTCTGTTTCAAGACCAGTCTGCAATTCTGCTCTTGTGCCACGGGGCAGAAATTGTCGCTTGTGTACATGTGCAAGGAGGCCAGTCTGGCGCTTATATTGGCATGCTGGCGACCAATCCCGGCCTGCAGGCCCAAGGCCTTGGTAAGCAGATGTTGCTTCATGCCGAGGCATATGCCACAGAGCATTTAAAGGCATCGGTATTCAAAATGTCGGTTCTGTCTACGCGGCCAGAACTCCTGGCATTCTACCAGCGGCGCGGTTATGTACTTACAGGGGATGTTGAGGAATATCCCTTGTCGGCAGGTGTCGGCCAGCCCATTGTGGAAGGCATTCATCTTCTGTCGCTGGCTAAGACCGTGCCTGAGCAACAAATGACCGCAGCCCTGATTTCATCTTCGAGCACGGAATGTTCTTCAGGCTAATGTGCTGAAGTGGCTGTTATCGACCAAGCGCTTCGCTCGCGCCCGGCCAAGTGCAACTGTAATTACCCTTTTGATAATCCAGCGAGGGCAGCCATGCATCGTCAAAGCACAGTCTTGGCTTGGTGTATTTTGATTCTTGGTATGTTCGGCATTGCCGGTGGTAGTGATGTTTTGATACGTGGAGCAGTTCATGCAGAAGGAAGCAGTTGCAAGGCGATATGTGGTCTCTCACTTCTGCTTGCGCAACTTCTTGGCGCAGCAGCTGGGGCGATTGCGCTAGGTGTTATCTATGTGATGTTGGGTGTGTTTTTGCTTTGTATTGGCTATTTGATGCTGAAAGACAAGTAAAAGACACCGCTGTATATTGTTTTAATGTTGGTTTTGCAGGTAGCTGTTTCTTAAGATCGATGGTAGTTATTTTTGGTAATAAAAGATGATAAAAGAGATGTTTGTTATTTTGTCCTTGGTCTTTGGCTATGCTTTTCTTGTCAGGAAAAGCTTTGTGCTTGCGAAAGTTCACTTCGCAAATAAGCTCCTGCAATGTGTGGTGCTGATTATTTCACTGATTGCCACTGTTATGCTTGCCTATGCATTTTTCTGGGCAAAAACACCACCTGTCAGGCCCAAACCAGTTTTAATCGTCATTGCAGAATATTTGGTAATCCCTGTTTTTCTGTTTCTCCCGAGTTCGCTGGCATTTGTTTGCGCATTTCTGCTCAGAAAACAAGAAAGTCGCGTACGTGAAGATTGGGTGGCGGTTGTTGCTGTTTTGGCTGCCATTTTCTCGCCAATTTGCCTGGTTATTTCCGGCTGTGGTTTGGCTGGTGCTTGTTTCTGATAATGCGAATGCCACACTATCGAACGCGGCGTTGCCTGCTGTCCTGCCTGTTTCTTTGCCTGGCCCTGATCGCTGCCGTGTGGGTGTTTGCAGCACCAAACCATTTATCGCTGCTGCCGCCACAACTGGGGGTGCAGAAGGTTCTGTACGCGGAAACCGACTCCTGGGGTTTTGGCCCGGGAGGTAATGAGACGGGCGTCGTGTTGTATGCGCTTCCTCCGCATCTGTCCCACAAGAACCCGAATAGCCTGCTTCCGGAGCTGGAGTGGGAAGCTACCCCCTTGCACGGTCATCGTGAGTGGTTTGAGGGGGAGGGTGCTTCACAAACTGTAGCCGGGCCATTACTGGAGAATTATCTGAACCAGTATGGTTTCGGCATTCCAATCCAAGCCGAGCTTGCCAGGGAAATCAACCGTGCCGTCTCTGCACCGGGTAGCTGGTATGCATATACCCGGCATGGGGTGGTCGTGTTGATGCCCTTGATCAATCGGGTGGCCTTTGTTTATGCCGGTTGACCGTGCATTCGACTGATCCAGATCAACCATCCACAAGCAAAGCACCATCCTGCATTCACCTGTGCCACCTGGCAGTGCTATCTTGCCAGCCATGAAAGCCCTGTACCGTTTCCTGCTCATGCTTCTGCTCGCGCTTCCGGCACTCAATGTGCTGGCGGCAAGTGCCGACATGGCCATGGCCGGTGCGGCTATCACCTCCGCAGACTGCATGGCCCATGCCAGCTGCCACGACAAAACGGCAGGCAAGATGCCGGAACATGCCAGCCATGCAAAAGCGGCGCATGGCATGTTGTGTGGTGGCGCGGGCTGCGTGCAGCTGTGCGCACCTGCCTTGTCCCAGCTTGCCGACTGGTCTGCCGCCCCCTTAGCCCAGAGTAGTATTTTTGTTCCCACCCAGCCTGCGACGCTGGCTGGCATCACCCTTTCTCCGCCGCACCGCCCCCCGGTACTGGCCTGACAGCTTTTTTCAATTTACCGGCTTGTTGCCGCTTATCCGAATCATTGTCATTGCCAGAAGGAGGGCCACCATGGTCACTATCCGCACCCGCGTTCTTGCCGCTACGCCGGTCACGCTATACAAAAGCCCCAGTTGCAGCTGCTGCGAGGCCTATATCAGCTATCTCAAGCACAATGGCTTTGAGGTCACCGCCATCAATCGTGACGACATGCAGCCCATCAAGCAGCAAATGGGCGTCACGCCCGGCCTTGGCAGCTGCCACACCGCCCGGATTGGCCGCTACACCATTGAAGGCCATGTGCCGGTGGCTGCCATCAGGCAGCTGATGGCCAGCAAGGCCGACGTGGTGGGCCTGTCCGCCCCCGGCATGCCGCTCAACAGCCCCGGCATGGGTGAAGAAAAGCCGGGCACGCAGGCCATTTACACCATGACGAGGGACCAGCGCACCGGCGTGCTGTTTGGCCGCTTCTGAGCCATCTGCTGGCCGCAGTGGCATGAGCAGCCGCTCCATTCGTGCGCCTACTTCGCAGTAGCGCAAGCCCGGCAGCCCTGTAGTGGCTGGCCGGGTTTTTTCATGTCTGCATAAAGCCCACAAACAAAGTACGGACTTCCGCACCTGCCGTACGGGGCAAAGTACGGCCTGACGTCAGTAGGGTTTTTTGAGTAAATAAAAATACAATAAAATCAACGAATTAAAAATTTTTCAAGGGGCGGAAAGGCTGGCACGCCAGTTGCAATAAGAAGGGCAGCTGAGACGTTTTCATCTCACCCATTCGATACAAACTGGAGATTGCCATGACTGTAAAGAACACTTCCGTCAAGAATGACAAACTGAACGCCAAGGGCGTACAAGGCGGCATGCCGCTGCTGCATGAACCCAAGCTGAACAAGGGCACGGCCTACAGCGTGGAAGAGCGTCGCCAGATGGGGCTGGAAGGTTTGCTGCCGCATGCGGTGGAAAACCTGGACCGTCAGGTGGAGCGCGTCATGGCGCATCTGGATGAAAAGGCGGACGATCTGGAACGCTACACCTACCTGATCGGCCTGGAAGACCGTAACGAAACCGTGTTCTACAAGACGGTGATGTCCGACCCGAAACGCTTCATCCCGGTGCTGTACGACCCGACCGTGGCCGATGCCTGCGAAACCTTCGGCAACAACTACCGCCGTGCCCGTGGCATGTACATCACCCGTTACATGAAGGGCCGCATGGCTGAAGTACTGCGCAACTGGCCGGAAAAAGACGTGCGCTTCATCTGCGTATCCACCGGTGGCCGCATTCTGGGCCTGGGCGACATCGGCGCCAACGGCATGGGTATTCCGATTGGCAAGCTGCAACTGTACACCGCTTGCGCTGCCGTTCCGCCGGCCGGCCTGCTGCCGGTGCTGTTCGACATTGGCACCACCAATGAAACCCTGCGCGCCGACCCCTTCTACATGGGCACCCGCGAAGCACCGGTTTCCGAAGCCGAGCTGGACGAGCTGACCGAAGAATTCATCCAGGCCGTGCAGGAAGTGTTCCCCAACTGCTGCGTGCATTTTGAAGACTGGAAGGGCACCGACGCCATCCGCATGCTGGATCGCTATAAAGACAAGATCCTCTGCTACAACGATGACATTCAAGGCACCGCCAGCGTGGCACTGGCAGGTATTGCAGCCGGCATGAATATTACCGGCGGCAAGTTGACCGACCAGCGCGTGATGTTCCTGGGTGCCGGTTCCGCTGGCCTGGGCATTGCCAAGCTGTTCTGCGCCGAACTGCAAACACTGGGCCTGAGCGAAGCCGATGCCCGCAAACAGGTGGCCCTGTTCGACATCAACGGCCTGATCGAACATTCCCGTACCGACCTGTCCGAAACCCAGAAGCTGTACGCCCGTCCGGCCAAGCCGTGCAAGGACTTTGTGCAGGCCATCCGCGACTTCAAGCCGACCGTGCTGGTGGGCGTGAGCACCAAGGCCCGTGCCTTTACCCGCGAGGTGATCGAGCTGATGAGCGAGCTGAACGAACAGCCCATCATCTTTGCGCTGTCCAACCCCACCCACAAGGCCGAGTGTACCGCTGAGGAAGCCTACACCTGGTCCAAGGGCAAGGCGCTGTTTGCCGCTGGCGTGCAGTTCCCCGACTTTGACTACGAAGGCAAGACCTTCCGTCCGGGCCAGGCCAACAACTTCTACATTTACCCGGCCATCGGTCTGGCTACTTACTGCTGCCGCCCGACCCGCCTGAACGACGAATGCTTCATCGTGGCTGCCCATGCCACCGCCGATCAGGTCACGCTGACCCAGCGCGCCAAGAGCATGCTGTTCCCCAGCCAGGACCAGATTCTGGAAACCGAAGTGACCACGGCAGCGCGTATTGCCGAGTACATGTTCGATTCCGGCCTGGCCCAGGTGGAGCGTCCACGTGATATCCGGGCCTGGATCGAGAGCCAGCTTTACAAGCCGCAGTACTGAGAGCAGCTGACAAAAAACCTGCTGCTGCGTTGCGCCGCCTTGCCGTACCACTTGTACTGTCTGCGGCGGCGCGCCTTGCCCCAGGGACGCTACGCTATTTTGTTAGCCGCTCCACAACCCGATAACAGAAAACCCTGCTGCGTTGAGCCGGGGCCTCTACCAGGTTTTGTTAGCGGTTTGGGAGTGCAAGATTGCACCGCCCGGACGGGCGGTGCATGAACAACTGACAGGTGCCACAAGCGCCTGAGGACCACCGCCGGGTCGGCTAACCGGCTGGCGGTGGTCGACAATATTAAGGTGTCTATCATGGACTACATCATTCATACCCTGCAGAAGTATCCGGAGATAGCGATTTATCTGACCATCGCTGTCGGCTTCTGGGTGGGCAATCTCAGTCTGGGCAAATTCAATCTGGGGGTGGTGACTTCCACCTTGCTGGCCGGTTTGCTGATTGGCCAGGTGCATCTGGTGATTCCGCCGGTGCTGCAATCCACCTTCTTTGCCATGTTCCTGTTTGCTGTCGGCTATGCCGTGGGCCCGCAGTTCATCCGCGCACTGAAGAGTGACGGTATTTCGCAGGTGTTCTTCACCATTCTGGTGTGTGCCTCTGGTCTGGTTACAGCCATCCTGCTGGGCAAGATGCTGCATTACGACGCAGCGCTGACTGCCGGCCTGCTGTCCGGTGGCTATACCAACTCCACTGTGCTGGGCGTGGCAACCGACTTGCTCAATCAGGTCAACCAGATGCCTGGCGGCGTGAAAGTGGCGATGGCGCTGATGCCGGTGGCCTATGCCGTGACTTACCCGTTTGGTACTGCCGGTTCTGCCTGGTTCCTGGCGACGTTTGCCCCGAAAGTGCTGGGTTTCAATCTGGCCGAAGAGTGCAAGAGCTATGAAAAGGAAAACGGCAGTGGCCACACCGTGGGCAGCACTGCTTACCGCGAGTTTTCCGCCCGTGCCTTCCTGCTGAGCAATGTGGACCTATTCGACAAGACGGTTTCCGAAGTGGAAGCCATGTTCGACCACGAAATCTTTGTCCGCCGCGTGCGTCAGGCAGTGGGTGCCAAAATTGTCGATTGCGAAGGCAATACCCGTATCCAGCGTAATGATGTGGTGGCCATTTCCGGCACCCTGACTGCGCTGCTGAAATACCAGAACCATTTTGGCAAGGAAGTGAAGGACGTTCCGCTGCTGGACTTCTCCACCGAACTGCTCGACCTGGTGGTCACCAGCCGCAAATACGCTGGCAAAACCCTGGGCGAAATCACCAGTACGCTGTTTGGCAAGCCGGGCCGTGGCCTGTTCCTTACCCGCTTCAGCCGGGGCGAGCTGGACATGCCGATGGGGCATGATGTGGTGGTGCAGCGTGGCGACGTGCTGACCATTCTGGGTGCCAAGCAGGACGTAGTAGCCGTAGCCAAGGAGCTGGGCTATGCCGACCGCCCGCTGGAAAACTCCGACATGGCCTTCATGGGCTTCGGCATCGTGGTGGGCAGCATTCTGGGTGCCATCACCGTGCATGTGGCCGGTATTCCGCTCAGCTTCGGTACTTCGGTGGGCTCCATCGTGGCCGGTATCGTGTGTGGTTACCTGCGTGCCACCATGCGTACCTTCGGCAAGATTCCTGGCCCGGCGCTGTGGGTGTTCAATAATGTCGGCCTGAACGGCTTTATTGCGGTGATTGGCCTCAACGCCGCGCCTGGCTTCATTTCCGGCCTGCAGCAGTACGGTGTCACCCTGCTGTTTGCCGGTGCCGTGGTTACCCTGGTGCCGCTGATTGTCGGCCTGCTGCTGGGACGCTTCGTGTTCAAGTTCCACCCCGGCATCCTGCTTGGCGCTTGCGCCGGTGCCCGTTCCACCACGGCCGCGCTGGGTGCATTGCAAGACGCAGCGCAAAGCAAGGTACCTGCCGTGGGCTATACCGTAGGCTATGCGGTATCCCGGCTGGTGATGGCGGTGTTCACCATCGTGCTGGTCAACGTGTTCTAGCTGTCTTGTTCTTTATCCTTTCGGTCGTCGTGGCCCTGCCATGACCTTGCCACGCGGGTATGGCCCGCGTGGTTTTTTTGCTTTGCATGTTGCGGCGCAAAAAGTGACATCGTGCTGTGGGATAATGCCCGCATGCCAGCCACCACCAGCCAGCCGCCACCGGGCGACGACGTGAATCAAGCCAAACGGGCCAGGCCCGGAGTGCGTATGAAACGAAGCGGTTTTTATCTTTATTTGCTGATCTCCATGGCGCTGTCCTTGCTGTCCGCCTGGGTGGTGTACACCGTCAGCTGGCAGGAACAACTGCAACAGCGCCAGCAGGATTCGGTGCGCCGTGTGGCGCGCAATGCCGGTTTCCTGCAGCACGAGGTGGACAAGTTCGGCCTGCTGCCGCTGGCGGCATCCTATAACGATACCCTGCGCGAAGCGCTGGCCATGCCGGATGATGCCCGGCAACTGGCGCGTGCCAACCAGTACCTGGTGCGGCTGAATCAGGGCGCCGGCTCCTTGCAGGCTTATCTGGTGGACAAGACGGGCAAGGTGATTGCTTCCAGCAACTGGCAGCAAAAAGACAGTTTTGTCGGCCGCAATATCGCTTACCGGCCTTATTTTCAGCAGGCCGCGGCCAATCGCATCAGCACCTATTACGCCATTGGCACCACCGGCAATGCCACCGGTTTTTATCTGGCCACCGGCATTTACCAGGGGGCTGAGCGGGTGGGGGTGGTGGCCATCAAGATAGGGCTGGAACAGCTGGAACACATGTGGGGCAATATCGTGGAGCCGCTGCTGGTGTCCGACTCCAACGGCGTGGTGGTGCTGTCCTCCGTGCCGGAGTGGAAATACCATGCCACCACGCCACTCAGTTTTGATGCGCGGCTGGCGCTGGAAAAAGCCCAGCAATACAACAAGCAGGTGATCAAGCCGCCCATCTGGCTGCGCAAGAGCGTGCTCAACAGCCAGGCCATGCTGGTGCAGATGGGGCAGGGTCGCAGTCGGCACGAATACCTGGCCATCAGCCAGACCATCCCCGTCAGCGGCATGACGCTGACCATGCTCAACGACACCCACGAACTGCACAGCCTGGCCCTGACCCGCGCACTGGCGGTGGCGGTGGCGGTGGGCTTTGCCTGCCTGCTGCTGCATTCGGTGCGGCTGTGGCGCATGAACCTGAAAGCGCAGGCCGAAGCGCGGCGCAATCTGCAACTGGCACATGATCATCTGGAAGAGCAGGTCGAGCAGCGCAGCAGCGAGCTGCGCGAGGCCAATGCCAGCCTGAAAAAGGAAATCGAAGAACGCATCCAGGCGGCGCGGCAGGTGGAAAACTTCCAGAACGAGCTGATCCGTACCGAAAACCTGGCAGTCATCGGCCAACTGTCTACCGGCATCGCCCATGAAATCAACCAGCCGCTGGCGGCGCTGTCCGCCTTGTCGGCCAATACCGTGCGTTTTCTGGAAATCAACGATCTCACCACCGCGCGGGCCAATCTGGAGCGCATCACCGACATCGTGGTGCGGCTGGGTTCGCTCACCGAGCAGCTGAAATCCTTTGCCCGCCGCCCCAATGGCGAGCGCGAATCGGTAGCGGTGGCGCAGGCGGTGGAAAACGCCCTGTTCCTGCTGAACCACCGGCTGAAAAAGACGCATATCACATTGCAGTTGCCCGCCGAACCGGCGGATATTGTGGTGCTGTGTGAAGCCGTGCGGCTGGAACAGGTACTGGTGAATCTCGTCAGCAATGCCATTGATGTGCTGAACGGCGTGGACGACGCGCAGATCAGCATCGACTGGTCGCGCCAGGGCGACACCGTGCGCATCAGCGTGCGCGACAATGGCAGCGGCCTGTCCGACGAAGTGCGCGCCCACATCTTCGAACCCTTTTTCACTACCAAGAAAACCAGCGGGCTGGGCCTGGGGCTGGCCCTGTCATCTGACATCATCAAGTCCTATGGCGGCATGCTGACTGCCGACAATCACCCGGATGGCGGGGCGGTATTCACCATCACGCTCAGACAGAACAAGCAGGAGTAAGACATGAGCAATCTACAAGTACTGGTGATCGAGGACGATCAGGACGTGCAGCTGGGCTATGTCCAGGCGCTGGGGCTGGACGGCATCCAGGCGCAGGGCTTTGATTCTGTGGAAAAAGCCCGTCGCAGCATAGGCCGCGACTTTGCCGGCATCATCGTCAGCGACATCCGCCTGCCCGGCATGGACGGCCTGGCCTTCATGCAGGAGCTGCTGGCCGACGATCCCGACCTGCCGGTCATCCTGATTACCGGCCACGGCGACATTGCCATGGCGGTGCAGGCCATGCGCGACGGCGCTTACGACTTCATCCAGAAGCCCTTCCTGCCGCAAGTGCTGGTGTCGGTGGTGCAACGTGCGCTGGAAAAACGCCGCCTGGCACTGGAAGTGCGCCAGCTGCGCAAGCAACTGGCCGCCTATGGCGGGCTGGAAAGCCGCCTGATTGGCAACTCCAATGTGATGGCCGAACTGCGCCACCTGGTGCAGGGCGTGGCCGCTACGCCCACCGATGTGCTGATCAATGGCGAAACCGGTGCCGGCAAGGAGCTGCTGGCACGCTGCCTGCACGACCTGTCCGGCCGCACTGGCCCCTTTGTGGCGCTCAACTGCGGCGGCCTGCCGGAAACCCTGTTCGACAGCGAAATGTTCGGCCACGAAGCCGGGGCCTTCTCCGGTGCCAGCAAGCAGCGCATCGGCAAAATCGAATACGCCCAGCACGGCACGCTGTTTCTGGATGAAATCGAAAGCATGAGCATGCCGATGCAGATCAAGCTGCTGCGCGTGCTGCAAGAGCGGGTGATCGAGCGGCTGGGCTCCAACCGGCTGATTCCGGTGGATTTTCGTGTGATTGCTGCCACCAAGGCCGATTTGTCCAAGCTGGCCGAAGAAGACAAATTCCGCGCCGACCTGTACTTCCGCCTGAACGTGGTCACGCTGGACCTGCCGCCGCTACGCGCCCGGCGCGAAGACATTCCGCTGTTGTTCGATTACTTTGTCACCCAGTCCGCGCTGCGCATGAACCGCCCGGCACCGGCCATCACCCCGGAAGTCATCCGCGACCTGATGGCCTACCACTGGCCGGGCAATGTGCGCGAGCTGCGCAATCAGGCCGACCGCTTTGTGCTGGACCTGAAAATGGTGCCCGGCAACGCCATGGCCGACACCCACCCCACCTTGCATGCAGCAGTGGAGTCGTTTGAAAAGGGCATGATTGCCGAAGAACTGCGCAAGCAGGGTGGTAATGTGTCCAAAACCGCCGAAGTGCTGAAAATCGCCAAAACCACGCTGTTCGACAAGATCCGCAAATACGATCTGGAAGAAAAATAATCCGCGCAGCAAAACAAGACCGGCAGCCGGGTCAAACGCCCGCTGCCGGTTTTTTCATGCCTGCTGCATGCCTATCCCGCCTGCCGCAACCGCCGTGCCTGGCGTTGCAGACGGCCACGCAGTTGCTGATGACATGCCGTTGCCAGCCCTAATAACTCGCCATTATCTGCCGCAATACCTTGTTCGGTGGCTATCTGCTGCGCCAGCGCTTGCAAAGGCGTGGCCGAACTGTTCAGCCCCAGTAAACGGCCATGGGCATGGCGCAAGGGGCTGTCCGGCGTGTAATCCAGCGTCAGCAGCCAGTGCGAATGTTGCCAGCGTGCACCCTGCGTCAACACCGCCTGCAACACCGCATGACTCACCTGCACCCCGGCCTCCGCCGCCAGCGCCAGGGCCTGCTCCCAACGCGGGGCAGCGGGCGGCAACTGTTCCAGTGCCGGCAGCAGCTGCCTGTTCAACCAGTCACGCAACTGCCGCGCCAGCGGCTTGCCACTGCGACGCAAGGCGCGCAGCAAGGCAGTTACAGGCCAGTATTGCTTGATATCTTCAGTTTCTGCAGTGTTTTTGCGGCTTGGGTCTGCCGCCAGTAATTGCTGCATGCGGTTTCCCAGCCGACGGCCAATGAGGGCCAGTACATCGCTGCTGTGCAGCCACCATTCGCCGTGCTGGTATTGCACATGTAGTGGCTTGCCGTGGTAGAAAAAACAAAGGGGAGGTGGGTGTTGGGGGGTGTTTTGATCTGTCACGGTGCGGAGCTCCTGTTTGATTCGTTGAACGCCGCCTTTCAAGACTTTCGGATGCGATAGCCGCTGTTTGAAGTGTGTTGAGCACTAGCGGCGGATTTTAGGGACGGGCTTGCTAGGTGGAAACTGACCGAAGGGTCCGCAGAGTAGGCGCGTCAGCCTTTCGATGCTGCCTGTCCGGCAGTGAACAACACCCGCCCCGGCGGGGTTTTGTCATTACTTTTCTTAGCTGCCTGTCCGGCAGTGAACTGATAGAACCCGGTGTCGAGCCTGCGTTAACATTTCTGAGCTGCCTGCCCGGCAGTGAACCCAACCCCTCACTCCTTCCCTGCTGCGGCGAGTTTCTGAGCTGCCTATCAGGCAGTGAACAATGCGATATTCGCCATCATCCTCTCCGTAATTTTCTGAGCTGCCTATCCGGCAGTGAACTCCGGTAAAAGCTGGGAAGCGATTCACGAAATTTTCTGAGCTGCCTATCCGGCAGTAAACCCGGATACCGCCTAAAAACGTGTTCGGCATCTTTTCTGAGCTGCCTATCCGGCAGTGAACGCATCCACCAGCTGATTGACCGGCGCGGGGCGTTTCTGAGCTGCCTATCCGGCAGTGAACCCGTCTGGATTCGAAGTCGTTGTTTTTGTATCTTTCTGAGCTGCCTATCCGGCAGTGAACGAACAGCGCAGGCCAGGCACAGCACATCATCCTTTCTGAGCTGCCTATCCGGCAGTGAACGCGCGGATGCATCACGTCTGCCGGAGCTGCCTTTTCTGAGCTGCCTATCCGGTAGTGAACCAGTACGGCCGCACCTTGAGCATGTCCGGGTCTTTCTGAGCTGCCTATCCGGCAGTGAACATGCAACCCAACTTATCCCCCATCCCTGACCATTTCTGAGCTGCCTATCCGGCAGTGAACTTCAGCTAATCATGATTCTGTTTACACGCATTTTTCTGAGCTGCCTATCCGGCAGTGAACCCTTGACCGCATTGGACTGGCGCGGCGGTGCTTTTCTGAGCTGCCTATCCGGCAGTGAACAGCTCGGCGTCTGCAGCCAGCCTGCCGTCGAATTTCTGAGCTGCCTATCCGGCAGTGAACTACGTCAACGCCCAGCGAGTCCATGTCCTCAATTTCTGAGCTGCCTATCCGGCAGTGAACGATAGCTGGCGCAACGGCGACGCGGTGCTGTGTTTCTGAGCTGCCTATCCGGCAGTGAACTGGCCATTGATTATTTTGCGGTAGCCGTTAAATTTCTGAGCTGCCTATCCGGCAGTGAACTGGAATTGTGGGCGGACTTGATGTTGGTAGTTTTTCTGAGCTGCCTATCCGGCAGTGAACTGCACCGTGACATCGCCGGTAAACGTGCTGGTTTTCTGAGCTGCCTATCCGGCAGTGAACATCAATGGGAATCAGGCGCATGTTTTGCTGAACTTTCTGAGCTGCCTATCCGGCAGTGAACATGGCATGCGGCTGCTGGTGACCATTTGGCGTTTTCTGAGCTGCCTATCCGGCAGTGAACTAGCCCAGCCTGCAGGCCGACGGCCATGGCCCTTTCTGAGCTGCCTATCCGGCAGTGAACGCTGCGAATGCTGCTCTGACGCTGAATACTGCTTTCTGAGCTGCCTAT
This sequence comes from Aquitalea sp. ASV11, assembly GCF_016429185.1. NCBI lineage: Bacteria > Pseudomonadati > Pseudomonadota > Betaproteobacteria > Neisseriales > Chromobacteriaceae > Aquitalea > Aquitalea sp. ASV11. Next base: position 31,048 of record NZ_JAELUD010000032.1, on the reverse strand, counting down.
CCGGCAGTGAACATCGTTTTGCTGCGCTGCTATGAGGTAGGGATTTTCTGAGCTGCCTATCCGGCAGTGAACTTCTCATGGATTTTGGCGCGCGCCTCCTCCTTTTTCTGAGCTGCCTATCCGGCAGTGAACCCCTGCTACGGCCACCGCGCTGATACCGGCAATTTCTGAGCTGCCTATCCGGCAGTGAACATTTAAAGATGCAGGGGATGGCTACTACGAAGTTTTCTGAGCTGCCTATCCGGCAGTGAACCTTATCTCCCCGGTCGTTCTGGACTCCGTGATTTTCTGAGCTGCCTATCCGGCAGTGAACGATGACGTGGCCCAGCAGATCGGACTTGTAGCTTTCTGAGCTGCCTATCCGGCAGTGAACTTCCAGGCGGTGAACAGGCCAGCCCCTGCTACTTTCTGAGCTGCCTATCCGGCAGTGAACAAAACTCTGGCACCGCTGCTGCGCTCGGTTTTTTTCTGAGCTGCCTATCCGGCAGTGAACTGAAGCTGTTCGCTACCACGCGAGCCCATACCTTTCTGAGCTGCCTATCCGGCAGTGAACGTACTGGGTATGGATGCTGGTCTGTCGACACTTTTCTGAGCTGCCTATCCGGCAGTGAACGACTGGTTTGTCGCTGACAAGTCGATGACCTGTTTCTGAGCTGCCTATCCGGCAGTGAACGGATCATGCGTGACCGTCGAGGTAATGCAGTATTTCTGAGCTGCCTATCCGGCAGTGAACTGCCGGGAGACGTTGAAGCTTCCGCCCACCAATTTCTGAGCTGCCTATCCGGCAGTGAACTGTCTGTGTCAGCAACTTTTTGAGCGCCACCCTTTCTGAGCTGCCTATCCGGCAGTGAACAGCAGCATGTGATTACCGAACAAGAGCACGCCGTTTCTGAGCTGCCTATCCGGCAGTGAACGATGTTGGCCGCCGGCACTGACTGTCATCAGCTTTCTGAGCTGCCTATCCGGCAGTGAACGCGAACGGCGGCCCGGCTGGCCCGACCAACAATTTCTGAGCTGCCTATCCGGCAGTGAACGGGAGCGCTTGTTCATGTGCGCCCGCCGTGACTTTCTGAGCTGCCTATCCGGCAGTGAACTTTTTGTCGGATGATGAAATTGGATGCCTGATTTTCTGAGCTGCCTATCCGGCAGTGAACACAGTCCGGGAGCTAGTCGATACTGCGCCAGTTTTCTGAGCTGCCTATCCGGCAGTGAACTTCACCGGCCTGCGCTTCCCAAAGTTCTTTGTTTTCTGAGCTGCCTATCCGGCAGTGAACAGAAGCACCCCAAGCTTGCATTCCAGGGTCAATTTCTGAGCTGCCTATCCGGCAGTGAACTAGACGCCATCTGGCGGGTTTGCTTGGCAGGTGAGGCCAGGGGCCATTTTAGCGGTGCAACCCCTTTTTTGTCGCCTGGTGCTAACTGATTGATTTTTAAGGATCGTGCTGATGGGCAAAAAAAAGGGTAGCAGCCTGCCTTTGGCCGCTACCCTTTGCCCTTACCAACTGGGCAGGGTGGCGCTGCTGCTTAGCCCGTAGCTGTTGAACTCGCCGCGGGCCGGCTGGCTTGCCGCATGCTGGTCGATAAACAGCAAGAAGCGTTGGCCGGTGCTGCTGCTGTCCAGCGTGATGAAAGGCAGCGGCAGGCGCTGGGCTTTGCTGTCCGGAAGGCGGCGCAGTGCTTCGGCTGCGCTTACGCCGCAGCGACGGATCAGCCTGGCGCGTTCGCGGGCGGGGTTGCTTTTGGCTTGCCGCCGTTGTACGCGAATGGCCTGGGTGGTGGCGGGTACGGGGCGGATGTTGCCGATGAGTGCGTAATCGGCAAAGCCGCTGGCCCAGTGGCTGGCCATCAGGCTGTCTAGTGCGGCGGCACTGCCGTGTAGCCGCAGGGTTTGCCCCAGGCCGGGGGGCGTGCGCTTGTTGTCTTGCTGGCTGCCGGTGGTGTAGCCGGGAAAGCTGACGCCGATGTCGCTGCGTTGCTGGGCGCTCAGTGCGCGGTGCAGCTTGGCGTACAGGGCATTGAGCAATACCGGGGCGGTAAAGTCGGCATCCGGCAGCAGGCGGATATCCAGGTAGTGGTCCATCAGCCGGCCTCGCCAAACACGCCGCCACGAATCAGGGTGGCGATGACAAAGTGCTGCTGCTCGGTGTCCGGTTTGCTGTCTTTCAGCACCCAGTTGTCCAGCAGGGTGTAGAAGTCCTGCTTTTGCTTGGGCTGGCGGTAGGCTTTGCCCTGGGTGGTGACGGAGCCGTAGGGTTCGATGGCGATGGGGCCGTTGTCGGCGGCTTCCGGATACCAGGTGTCGATGGTGCGCAGGGCGTTGCCGATTTTCTGCGAGTGGATAGCGGCGATGCGGGCTTCGTCTTGCTGCACCAGGTAGAGGGTTTTGCTTTTGTCGCCACGGCCACGGTCCAGAATCAGTTCCTGGCTGGGGAATACTTCCTGGCCGTTGCCGCTGCGCACATAGGCGTCGATGTGCAACAGCACATGCTGACTGCCGGCCAGTCCTTCGGCAATCAAGTCCCCCAGGCTGTCGACTTGTTCATTACGCTCCAGGCTGCGCAGGCTGAGGGCAAGGGCGTCAAATTGCCAATGGCGCACGGCCTTGCCGTCTTGCCATTGGGCAATGTGGATTTCCACTTGCTCGGCCCCTACACGGTTGCGCCACAGAAAGCGGCCATTGGCCAGGTTGGCGGCGTAACGGCGTGCCAGTTCGCCAAAGCCGTGTTCCTGGCGGTAGCCGTCTATGGTTTGCAGCAGCTTGCTGCGGTAGTCCGCCTTGTTGCAGGCCGAGGGTTCACCCACGCCAGCCAGTACGCGCAGGGTGAAGCTGACTTTCAGGGTGTCGGCATTGTGGGGCAGGGTGGCCACGTCAACGGTTTGCAGATTGGGGTTTTCGATCATGGCATCCAGCTTGAGCGGGTCCTGATCCTTGGTTTTCAGGCGGTTGGAGATGGTGCCGCGTACCGATTTTTCCCGTACTTCCACATGGGGCCAGCGCTGGCTTGCTGTGCGTTCTTCCCATTTGCCGGCATAAAACAGGGCATCGGACGGGTCCAGTTTGCGTTCGAAAGCGAGGACGGAGGCGTTTTCCAGTTTGCTCATGCGAGTTCTCCCAAAATGGCTGGTTCGGTGGCGCGGGTAAGGTGGTAGTCGTTGTGGCAGCGGTATACCCCACTGCTGGCGTCGTGGCTGGGGTACCACAGCAGTTGTCGGTAGTCGGTGAGGCGGTGCGGGCTGAGCCATTCGCCCAGCGAATACAGGCTTTCGACAAAACGCACCGGGGTGGTTTCGTCACGGCAATGGGCTACGCTGCCGGGCGGGTACAGCGGCGTAAGCGCGCCATAGCCCACTGGCAGCGGCACAATCCAGCCGTGGCCTTGTTGGCGTGAGTGTTGCCAGCTTATCTGGCCCTGTTCATCGGCTACCGGGTAGTGATTCAAGCGGCACTGGTCTAGCCAGGCGTCCAGTCGGCTGTTGTTGGTGGCCTCACCCGGTTGGGCTGGCGGTAGCAGGTCGTCGCGGGCTACCAGTGCATAGCCGGGCATCAGCCAGCGGCGCAGTTGGCGGAACTGGCGTTGTTGATCTTCAGTATTTTCTGGCAGGTGGGTAAGCCTGGGCTGCCAGCGGCCATGGCCGGGCAGGATGCTGCCCCCCGCCACACGCAAGCTGTGCAAGCACTGCTGGATGGTGTTGGCCAGTTGGTCCAGCGTGGGCTGGCTGGCGCTGGCAAGGGTGTCTCCGAGTGCCAAGCCAAATACCAGGGATAGCTCCAGGTGAATGTGGCCTTCTTCCACAATGGCAGCGGTGCTGCCGTCTTTGCTTAGCGGGTTGCGGCTGAGGTTGAAACGCTGGGTGTAATCGCCATTAGTTTGGGCCTGATAGTGGTGGTTGATGATGCCCACGCCAATCATGTCCAGGTCCAGTTCCGGCCCCAGTTTGCGCCGCAACGCGGTCATCAAACCGGTGAAGGCGGTGGGGCCGGGGTGGCCCCAGCTGTGCGGCCCGCTGATGGCGTTGGCGTTTTGCACGCGCAGGTGCGGAATGTGCAGCAGGGCGTTGATGCCGGGCAGGCGGGTTTGCGTCATGCCGGTGCTCCTTGTTGCAGATGGTCCAGCTGGCTTTGCCAGCCAGCGTCCTGGGCAAGTTGGCGGCGCCAGAAGTCGAATTCTGCCTCGGCCAGGTGCAGGCCTTTGCTTTCCAGCCGCTGGTTCAGCCAGTAGGCAAAGTCTGCGGCCAGTTGTTGTGGCCAGTCTTGCCACTGGAATTGCAGATTGAAGTCGGCATTCTGCCCGGCGCGGTAGGGGTCCAGCCAGCATTGCTGGGCCAGGGGCAGCTGGCAGTCGGGGTGGTCCGTCCAGCCGGGGGGCAGGGTGTTGCTGTAGGCAGCACCAAATTGCAATAGCTCGCCAAACAGCTCGGCCAGGTAGTTTTCCCGCCGCTGCCTGATGTGAATGGTGTTGTGTTCCGGCTTGAGCTTGCCCAGGAACTGGCCAAACTCGCGTAGCAGACTGCGCACGGCCTTGCGCTTGCCAAAGCGCCGGAAGGCGTTGTCCAGATGGTAAAGCGGCTGGGTTTCGCTGCTGTCCCATTGTGGTGGCAGGCTGGCCAGCAGGTAGTTGCTGCCCCGGCGTTCGCTATTGAGCTGCGAGATGTTTTGCGGCTTGGTGCCGCCTTTTTTCTCTTCGGCCAGTTGCGGGTAGTCGTGGTAGCCGTGCGGATGGTGGCTGCCGTCGCGCCGTGCCTGTCGTGCCGCCTTGGCCGCTTCGCCAAAGCGGTGTTCCTGAATGCGGCCATACAACCAATGGCTGAGCGCGCTGGAGTTGAGGATGGACAGCAGGTGGTAATGGCTGTCGTCAGTGGCGTCGGCAGGGTAGTTGTCCGGCGATACCGGCCAGTAGATTTGTTTGGCCAGCGTGTGGGAGGCCGGGCCGCCAGCTGCTTCGGTAATGCTGCAAAAAGCTGCACGCCACTGGCTGGCGACGGTGCTGTCGTGATGCAGGGCTTGCAACAGTTCGGCATCGTCTGCTTGCAGCATCTGCAACAGCGTTTGGCCCTGGTATTCCAGCTTGAGAAATTTATAGACATCCAGCGCGGCGGCATTGCCCACCACGTCACTGGCAAAGTCACTCAGGCAATGGGTGCCGATTTCCTGGCGTTGCGGCAGGCTGTCTGGCGGGGCAAACAGGCTGCTGCCACGCGCGTCCGGGTGGGTGGCTTTTTGCGGGTGCGTCACCAGTTGCAGCTGCGTCACGCGGCGGGCGGCATCGGCCAGCCAGCTGTGGGGCTGGTATTGTGCGGTGAGTTCGCTGCGTTTGGGGTCGTCGGGGGAGAGTTTGTCCAGCTTGTCGGTAAGTCGACTGCCGATAAATTCAGCAATCAATTGCTGTAAGGCTTGTCTGCGTGGGGTTGCTTGCTCCATATCCTCCACCTGTTGGTTATGACGGATAAGCTTGTGCTGCCGGTGATGTCTTTGGCATTGATGGGTGACGCTAACACTCGAATGGCATGTTCTCAAGCGGGATAGGTCTGTCTGAAGACAGGATTTGATGTGGATTAATGCCACAGCAGGCCTGCTAACTATCCGAATCTGCTGAGCGTAAACGGCCAAACCCCAGTGCCGGATGAAACAGCCACTGCTGATTGCCTGCTGTCTTCACGCGCAAACGCAGCCTGCCGTAGCGGCGTGCGCAGTCTTCCTGCGACATGTCCAGCGCGTTGGCCAGCTGTTCCAGCTCAGCCAGATAATTGCTGCTGCCCCAGGGGCGGATGCCGGTGCCGCCCAGCAGGGTGTTGTCGGCAAGGTGGTGTAGCAGGTGATCGCTTTTCAGCCAGTCGATCTGGCCGCGTTGCTGGCCTTGTTCCAGCCGCAACAGGCTTAGGCCGCTGGCGCTGTCTTCATCCGGCAGCAATGCCAGCTCCCATTCCTCGCCATGGCTCAGGCGGAAGGGCTGTGTGCGTTGCAGGGCGGCGTGCAGCATGGCGTGTGGCCATTGCCAGCAGGTGGCGGCGCAGAGCCTGGCTTCGCCAGTGCTGTTGCGGCGCAGCCTCGGCTGGTGGGTCTGGTTGAGGTCGACTTGCAGGCGGCGGTGTTCCAGGTCGATCAGGCTGCCGCGCGGGCACTGCTCTGCCTCCGGGCGGGCCAGCAGGCGTGGGCGGGAGTCCAGGTGCTGGTACTCGTCGGCGCGTAGCAAAATGCTTAGGTCGGTTTCATCCAGGGGGAAGTCCTGGTTTTCAAAGCCGGGGCGGCAATAGGCTGGTTTCTTGCCCTGCCAGGCGGCCAGGTTGTATTGCAATATCAACAGATTGCATACGCTCCACGGCTGTGGCCAATGGCGGCGCACCCGTCCCGCCAGCTGGATAAGCGAGCGCATGGAGGAGGGTTCGGCAATCGCCCAGTTGTAGCAGTGGTCGCGGCCTACTTCGCTGACCGGGGACGACAGCACGATGAATACGTGGTCGGCAGCCGGGTTGCCATCCAGTCGGCGGCGGATGTCCGGCAGGCTGAACAGTGCTTGCGGGTCGTGCCGGGTGAGGGCAGCGTCCAACTGGCGTTCAACGGCGGAGCGTAGCAGCAAGGGGTATTGCGCGTGGTACACGCACAGATGAATCTGCACGTCAGCCGGTGCGTCCTGCCGGTATAGGGCCTGCGCCAGCGGGATGATGTCGTCCAGGTGTGCCAGACGAATCAGCCCGATGCTGACCCGCTTGCCGCTGCTGGGGTCGATATCGTGGTTGTGGCGGTGTAATTGCAGCGCGTGTTGCCCGAGCAGCCTGGCCAGGGGCGCGGCCATATCACGGTGCTGACGCGGAATGCCGGTCAGCGGCAGAAGCGCTGCGCGGCGGCGTACAGCCTGGCCTTCCAGCCAACTGGCACGATTGGCGGCAAATTGCTGATGGCTGGCAGCAAAGCTGGCGCTATCCGGGCAGTCTGTGGCGTGGCTGCTTTGTTCATCCACCCACAGGCAGCAAATATTCAGTAGCTGGCCGGGCTGGCCTCGGTGTTGCTGATACTGCCGGCGTCCGGCCAGGTAGGCATCAAACAGGCACTGTACCAGGGCCGGGGGTAGGGTGGCGGAGGATAGCAGCACCCGGCTGCCCAGCAGGCCCGCCCAGTAAACCAGCCGGGTGAGGGCTGGCAGGTCTTCCACCGAAAAATCATCCGGTTCGTCCAGTACCAGGTCGGAACTCATCAGCCGCAGCATGGGGGCGATTTGTCGCCCACCACGGGTGGCTTCGGTGGCCGGAGTAAGGTGGTCGATGGTGCACACCAACACCGGAGCGGCCAGCAGGGCGTTGAATTGCGGGTCGTGGCTAAGCTGCTGTAATAGCGGGTGATCGGCCTGGCCATCAAACAGCACCGGGCTTTCTTCATCCAGCAGGGCTTGGGCCGAGGCCGAGCCACTGGCTTCGGCCTGCCGGGCTTGCTGTTCAAATAATTCACGGCTGGCGCTGCCGCCAACGCGGATGGCCAGTTGATCGGTACCCAGTTGCAGTCGTTCGCGGAAGGCCTGGCCGGTTTGCAAGGTGAGCGTGCGTAAACCCAGTGCAAAAGCACAGCGCATGCCGCGGCCAGGCGTGGCCAGCGCGTACATGATGCGGGCATTGCCCAGTGTTTTGCCGCAGCCGGTGGAGGCCAGGTTCACGATGAATGCGCCTTGGCTGGCCGCGCGCTCGCGCAGGCTGCTGGCCAGGTCATGGGCTTTGTTTTGCCAGGCAAAGCGTGCATCGGTGCTGCGCTTTTGCAAGGCCCGGCAGCGTCCCAGCGCGGGCAGGGCGCGTGCGAGGTCGGGTAAGGCCACGGCGGCGTGCAAGGCATGGCGGGCCACGCCGGTCAGGTGTTCCGGCAGGGTCTGGTTGAAGCGGCGGCTGGTTCCAGCGGGTAAGGACGGGTCGCGGCGCAAGGTGTTGGCAAAGGCAATCTTTTTTTCCTGCCCGCTCTGCCAGCTTTGTTTGACGGTTTGGCTGGAAAAATGGTGGTCGGCCAGCATCAGGGTGAGGCGTGCCAAATGCAGCGGGTACACCTGGTCTAGCCAGACGGTGCCGCTTGCTCTGGCAGCCAGCTGCCCGGCCAGTTTTGCCACTCGTGCACACCATGTGCTGTCGTCGCAAGGCAGGCCGTAGGGAAACTGCCAATATGGCGTGGCTTCGGTTTTGCTGACCGGGTCGCAAGGCTGATTCCAGTTGTGGTTGAGGTCTTGTAGACCGGTGCTCAGATGACTGCCCTTAATGGGCTCGGTATCAGTCAGTGGCAGGCGGTGGTGGCTGAGCACCAGCCAGGCGATGGCGGCTGCCAGCGGTGGCAATGCCCCCCGCTGAAACGGCTTTTTGTCTGCCGCGCCTGGGTCCATGCCATCGCGCAAACCGGCTTGTTGCAAGCAGCTTTCCCAGACGGAGGTGGTCATCTGGGCAGGGTCTTGCAGGCGTGCCAGCCAGCCTGCATCGTCGTCGCTGCCGACAAAGCCCTGCAGCAGGCGCAAGGACACCCATTCATGCCGATAGAGATTGGCGGGCTGAGGCTTGTCACTGCGCAGCCGCTGCTGAAAGGCCTGGCAGGCTTTGCCCAGGTCGTGAAACAAGGCCGCTAGCCCGGCCAGCAGCCGGATGTCTTCGCCACTGTGCCAATCGTTTTCGTCCTGGCTGCGTAGTACATCATGCACGGTGGTATTGGTAGGGGTATTGCCTTGGGCATTGAAACGGCGGGCATCGCCCACAATCCACAGCAATTCGGCGTGGTCACGGCCACGCAGCCAATGGCAGGCCACGGCGGTATTCTTGCGCGCCGTTTTGCGCAGCAAGCGGTGCAAGGTGTCCAGCCCGGCCTGGGTGATGGGGGTTTGCCAGCTGCGGTCGCCTTTGCGTTCGGCAAACTGGTCCAGAATGCGGCGTGTTTCAGTCAGCGCGCGTTTGTCGCACTGGGAAATTAGCAGGATATTCATGCCTTGGCACGGCCTTGTGTTTCGGCAATGCTTTTCAGTTGATCAATCATGAAATCCAGTGCCTCGCTGCGTAGTAGTTGTTCGATGCAGCACTGGCGGAATGTCTGTTCATCGTCACCGCGCATGGCACTGACAAAGGCCTGCGGCAGGACGATGGCGTCCTTGACCAGATCTGCCGCGTCAAACACCAGGCCGCCACGACGGGTTTTGCCATGCAGGATGGCCAGGCCATGCGGCAAGCCCAGCACCCAGGTGGCGGTGGCACCCAGGCCATAGGCCAGATAATTGCCATGGTCGAGAAAGCGGTTGGCCGGGTCGCTGCCGCTGCCGCGTTTGGCACGGGTGAAGTCGCCATAGCTGGCGGCTTGTGCGGCCAAGCGGAACAGCAGTTTGGACAGGCGGGCTTCTTCTGTCAGCAGCCCGGTGTGGTCCACCGCATGGTTGATGGCTTGTGCCGAGGCTTGCAGTGCCTCACTCAGGCGGCTTTCATCAATGACAAAACCGGCTTCGCGCAGCTGACGGTTGCCCGTCCATTGCCGTTGGATGCGCTCCAGCCTGGCCTGTTGCAGCTGTTTGGCGGCAGCCAGCCGTTTGGATTCGTCAAACCAGAAGCCCACCCAGTACTGCAAGTATTCGGTTGGCCGGTATTCGGATTGCGGCGATTGCCAGGCGATATCCAGTTCGCGCTCACCCGCAGTAAACAGCGGCGTGCCGCCACCGCCGCAGAAGCCCACCATCACGCCCGCCTTGGCCAGTTCGCGCATGGCAGCCTGGGTGATGGAGGTGCCGGTGCCCAGTAGCAAGGTGGTGGTGTTGGCAATGGGAATATTCCAGTACAGCGACTGTTTGCCCTGATCCGTTACATATTCAACCCGACCACCGTTGACCAGTACGCGGCAGTGTTCCAGGTAATAGAGATGTGCGCGCTTCGAGTGCAGGATGGTTTTGAGGTCGGACGGTGAAATGTCATCCATGACGATGCCTCGCTTCACAGAAAAGGACAATGTGCAGCAGATTATGCCATTTTACATGCAAAGGTCATGTTCTGAGTGTATGGCTACCGGGCTTGCCGCAAGACCTAAGAGGGATGAAAGGGATCTTTGGTCAAGCAAAGATTCCTATCCCGTAAGCCTGGCGGAAGCAGCACTCAATCCAGCATTCGCTACCCTGCGGGTTGCTTGAGGAGGTTTGAAACCACCGGCACTACACAAAAATGGTGCATCTCCAGCTGTGCCTTGCTATTGCGTACAGGATCTTGTACGCTTTTGATGTCTGTCCGCCAATGCAGACAACTAAAAGGAATTTCTAAGCATGTTAAGCAGCAATCAGAAGAAGGGAAGTGTGGCATGCGCGTTTTGACATTCTCTGAAGCTCGCGCCGGGTTTAAGAATGTTATGGATGATGTTTGCAACGATCATGAGCCTGTAGTTATCACGCGGGTAAATGGTCAGCACGTCGTGATGCTGTCCATGGAAGATTTCAACAGCATGGAAGAAACCATGTATTTGCTGGGGTCTGAAAAAAATGCTAATCGACTGCGTGCCTCCATAGCAAACCTGAAAGCCGGCAAGTTAATCAATAAGGAAATTGAACTTGTCAGCGAAGCAGAACAACAAACAGTCCGCCGTTAAATTTGCAGCGATTTCATTTACTCCGGAAGGCTGGGAAGATTATCTTTTCTGGCAAGAAAATGATGTGAAGATATTGGCTCGCATCAACGCGCTACTGGATGAGTGCTTGAAAACGCCGTTTACCGGTCTTGGTAAACCGGAACCATTGCGGGGCGACTTGACCGGATACTGGTCGCGGCGGATCAATAAAGAGCATCGCCTGGTTTACCTTCCACAAGCTGGCCAGCTGATTGTTTTGCAGTGCCGTTATCACTACTAACAATGCCCGGAATGCACCGGGCATTTTCTTTTGTGCGACCTGTTTTCTCCTGACTTTCCCGAAATATTCTCCGGCCGCGCACAGGTGCATGCTTGAAGCCTGACAGGCTGCGCGGTGTGATGATGAAAATGACATCGCGTTAGAATGTCAGCCCGCAGCCAAAAGCTGATGTCAGCATCCAGCTGGTGCCCCCCCATCTGCATGGAGTCGCATATGAGTTCCAAATACACAGGGTAGTGTTTGTGTGGCCAAATCCGCTACGCGGTGGATGTTGATCCGCTGTTTGCCGGTAATTGCCACTGCAAGGATTGCCAGCGCACATCTGGCAGTGCCTTTGTTCCGGCGATGATTTTCCCGGCAAGCAAAGTGGTGATTCACGGTGAGCCCCGTTATTTTGTTTCCACATCGGATATCGGAAATGCCCATAGCCGTGGCTTTTGTCCCAATTGTGGCTCCCAGCTGTTTGCCAGATTCAGCCATCTTCCCGATGTGCTGGGTATCAAGGCCGGGACCTTGAATGAAACATCCCGATACCGGCCAATGCTGGATTTCCATGTGGCAAGCGCCGCAGAGTGGGATTTCATGAACCCGGAACTGCTTAAAAAGCAAGGCGCTGCTCAAGCTTAAGCAGTCAACTTTGGCCGGAGGGTGGCCTGTGCCGCCATCCATCGGCTGCTTTGTTCACGACAGAGGGCAGGGCAAGCTCGCCGTACGGGCGCTGTAATGCCAAAGGCCACAGGCCGCGCAAATGATGGCCAGCGGTCTTCCTTCCTGCGTGTGCACATTCTTTTGATCTGGAGCAAACAGGGCTATCGCGCCTGAGCGCAGCATTCGATCCATAAAATATTAGCAATTAATTATTTATGGATAAAGATGTGAACGATGACTGCTCCAATCCCGCCTCTTAATGTGGGTAACACTGGCTTCATGCTGCTGTGTGCCAGCCTGGTCATGCTGATGACGCCTGGGCTGGCTTTCTTTTACGGTGGACTGGTGGGCCGCAAGAATGTGCTGACCATCATGGCACAGAGCTTCATGTCGCTGGGCTGGACCACGGTGCTGTGGTTTGCCTTCGGGTATTCCATGTGCTTTGGCCCAAGCTGGCATGGCATTGTCGGCGACCCTACTTATTATGCCTTCATGCATGGCGTTACCCTCAACACCATGTACACCGGCAATGACGCAGGTATTCCGCTGATTGTGCATGTGGCTTACCAGATGATGTTTGCCATCATCACCCCGGCGCTGATTACCGGTGCCTTTGCCAACCGGGTGACGGTGAAGGCGTATTTCCTGTTTCTTACCGGCTGGCTGGTGCTGGTTTACTTCCCCTTTGTCCACATGATCTGGAGTCCGGACGGCCTGCTGGCCAAGTGGGGCGTGCTGGATTTTGCCGGTGGCATCGTGGTGCACAACACTGCCGGTTTTGCCGCACTGGCTTCGGTACTGTATGTGGGCCGGCGCTCGGTGGTGGAGAACAAGCCGCATAATGTGCCCTTGATTGCCCTTGGCACCGGCTTGCTGTGGTTTGGCTGGTATGGCTTTAATGCCGGGTCCGAACTGCGGGTGGATTTCATCACCGCATCGGCCTTTCTCAATACCGACGTTGCCGCCTCGTTTGCCGGTACGGCCTGGTTTTTTCTTGAGTGGTCTCATGCCCGGCAGCCCAAGTTCATCGGTTTGCTGACGGGTGCGGTGGCGGGCCTTGCCACCATTACGCCAGCGGCGGGCTATGTATCGCTGGGTACGGCTGCGGTCATCGGCGTGATAGCCGCCGTGGTGTGTTACTACGCGGTGCAGCTGAAAAACCGCCTGGGCTGGGATGATGCGCTGGATGTATGGGGCGTGCACGGTGTAGGTGGCTTGCTGGGGACATTGCTGCTGGGGGTGTTCGCCAGCAAGGCCTGGAACCCGGCGGGCGTTGACGGCTTGCTGATGGGTAATCCGGATTTCCTGTGGAAGCAGGTGGTGGCTGCGGTGGTTTCCGGTTTGTGGGCCTTTGGCTTTACCTACGGCATGCTGTGGCTGATCAACAAGATGACGCCGGTGCTGATTGACGAGCATACGCAGGAAACCGGGCTGGATCAGACCTTGCATGGCGAAGAAGCCTACAGCGGGTCGCTGTGAAAACGGGGCCTTTGCCCAGCAAAGGCCCTGCTGTTTTTTTTGTCGGTGGCGGCAGTGTCATTATTTGCCGCCTCGCCTGTTTGCCTACTTCTCCAGCGCCACTTCCACGCAGCGCGCTTGCAGCAGGCGGCCGATGTCCAGCGGGGACATGGCCACTTGCAGGCCGCGGCGGCCGCCGTTGATGTATACCCTGGGTAAATTGAGAATGCTGGCTTCCATGTAAACTGGCATGGGCGTGCGGGTGGCGAAGGGGCTGGTGCCGCCCACCAGATAGCCGGAGTGGCGGTTGGCAATGTCCGGCTTGCAGGGCTGCACTTTCTTGCAGGGCAGCTGGCGGGCCAGTTCCTTGGCCGACACCTTGCGGTCGCCGTGCATCAGCACCACCAGTGGCAGGCCGTCCTGGTCTTCAAACAGCAAGGTCTTGATGACGGCGTGTTCGTCCACCTTCAGTTCGCGTGCCGGGGTGGCGGTGCCGCCGTGTTCTTCATAGCTGTAGGCATGGCAGCTGAAATCCACCTTGTTATCCAGCAGAAAACGTAGTGCCGGGGTGCTGCCGGCTATGCTTGCTTGGCGCATGGTCTTGTTCCATTACTGTTGTTGTTGGTCCGGCAGCGGCTGGCTGCCGGCGTATCTGGTTTCAGGCTGGGTCGGCTCAGGCCTCTGCCGGTGCAGTCAGGCCGTATTCTTGCGGAAAGGTGTGCATCGAGCTTTTCACCACGGTGACAGCACCGTCTATCAGCCCGCAGCGGCCGCTGCCGGGCAGGATCTGGCACAGGTGTTGCAGTGCATCCAGGTCGGCAGGGCTGTGGCGGCCGCCGTCCACCCGGTCCAGCAGGCGGGCCAGCTGGAAGGTACCGCATTTGCAGGACGGGCACTGGCCGCAGGAGCCCTTGGCAAAGAAGTCGATGTATTCCGCCACCTTACGGATGATGCTGCTGCCTTCCGAGATGACAATCATCGCACCGGTGCCCAGTCGGGAATGGCGCAGCCATACCGAGTCGAAATCCAGCGCCACGTCCAGATCACGCGCGGTAAGCAGCGTGTTGGACGGGCCGCCGGTAAACACTGCCTTGAAGGCCTTGCCCTGCAGCATGCCGCCGCCGTAGTGGAACACCAGCTCTTGCAGGCTGGTACCCATGGGCAGCTCGTACAGGCCTGGGCGCAGTACGTCGCCGGACAGCGAGTACAGCTTGGTGCCGCTGGCCTTGCCTACGCCCAGTGCGCGGTACCAGTCGGCACCATGACGCAGGATGTGGCTGACATTGGCCAGGGTTTCCACATTGTTGATCAGCGTGGGCTGGCCGTTGATGCCTTGTTCTGCCGGGAAGGGCGGCTTCTTGCGCGGGAAGGGGAAGCCGGCTTCCAGCGACGCCACCACGGCGGTTTCCTCGCCGCCGATATAGCGGCCGGAGCTGGCCACTACCTTGATTTCCAGCGGGTGGCCCAGGGCCTGCTCCAGCTGTTGCAACAGGGCGCTGTGTTGCCATTGGCTGACTGCCAGTTGCATGTGCTGCATGCTTTGGCCCTGGTGCGGGTTGATGTAGAAGATGACGCAGGCGGCGCGCACGGCCAGCGCGGCAATCAGCGCGCCTTCCACTACCTGATGGGGCGAGGCACTGAGCAAGGTGCGGTCCTTGAAGGTGCCCGGTTCGTCCTCGTTGCCATTGCACACCACGTATTTGTTGTCGCCCACGGCATTGGCGGTGGCTTCCCATTTGCGCCAGGCCGGGAAGCCGGCACCTCCCATGCCGCGCAGGTCGGCGTCGGCAATCTGGCGGATGATGGTGCTGCGGGCACTGAGTGCCGCTTGCAGGCCAAGGCCGCCACCTGTCTGCAGCCAGGCGTCAAGGTTTGGGCCTACCTGCACTGCCGGGTTGAGTAGTACCTGATTGAGTTTTTCCATGATCATTTCTCCTGGGCGCGCTGGCTGGTGGGGCGATGCAGGGCGAGGCGGGCCTGTCCCGGATAGAGCAAGGGGGCTTGAACGCTGGCGTCCAGCCCGGCCAGTGCCAGCTGGCGTTGCCAGCGGTAGACGTGTTCGATGCCGCCGCGCAGGGGCGGAAGCGATGACTTGTGGCGGGCAGCTTGCGCCAGTCGGGCTGCCTGACGTCCGGCGCGACGGCCAAAAGCCAGGATGTCCAGCAGCGCATTGCCCATCAGCCGGTTGCGGCCATGAATGCCACCGGTGATTTCACCGGCACACAGCAGGCCGGGGACTTCGGTCTGGCCGTTGCCGTCTATCACCACGCCGCCGTTCTGGTAGTGCAGGGTGGGGTAGATCAGCATGGGCTCGCGGGTGGGGTCTACGCCGCATTTGTCGGCCAGGTGCTGCAAGGCAGGCAGGCGTTGTGCCAGTTCCGGCCCCAGTGTGCGGGTGTCCAGAAACACGCCGATCTGGCCATTGCGTTCGATGCCGCGCCCGGCGGCGCATTCGCGCAGAATGGCGGCGCTTACCACGTCGCGCGGTGCCAGTTCTTCGATAAAACGCTCGCCCAGGCCGTTGACCAGCAAGGCACCGCCGGAGCGGGCAGCTTCGGATATCAGCCCGCCACGCAGTCGCGCCGGCCAGGCCACGCCGGTGGGGTGGTACTGGAAGGCGTCCATGTCACGCAAGCCGGCACCCAGCCGGTAGGCCAGCACCAGCCCGTCGGCGGTGGCGCCGTAGTGGTTGGAGGTGGGAAAGCCTTGCAGATGCAGCCGGCCGCAACCACCGGTGGCCAGAATGGTTTGCCGGGCGGAAACCACCATGAAGCGCTGGTATTCCAGGTCGTACAGCACGGCCCCGGCGCAGCTGCCGTCCTCGTGCGACAGCAGTTCCACCACCGGGCAGCGGTTGAGCAGGGTGATGGCCGGGTCCAGTTCCACGGTTTCGCGCAGCACGCGCATCATCTCCAGCCCGGTGTAGTCGCGGTAGCACAGGATGCGCGGCTGGCTGCAGCCACCGGCTTGCTTGTAACGCAGCTTGCCACCGTCGCTGAGCGGGTCTTCCAGATCAAAATGCATGCCCAGTTCAATCAGCCAGCGGATGACCCCGGGCACATCGCTGGCCATTTGTGCCAGCAGTTGCGGATTGGCACATTTGTGGCCGCCACGCATGGCGTCGTCGAAGTGTTGTTGCGGACTGTCGCTGGCGGCCAGTGCAGCCTGGATGCCGCCTTCGGCCATTACGGTATTGCTGTCGCCCAGTCGCAGCTTGCTGGCCAGCATCACTTGCGCGCCGCTGCGCGCGGCGGTCAGCGCGGCGGCCGCACCGGCACCGCCGCCGCCAATCACCAGTACATCGGTGCTGCGCTGTTCGGCACCGGCCAGGTCAAAGCCGTCGATCAGCGCATTGCTTTGCAGCAAGGCGGCCAGTTGCGGGTGGCAGGGTTGGCCGCGGCTGGGGCCGATTTGCAGCAAGGTGCTGGCATCCGCGTTGCTGTCCGGGTGGTATTGCGCCAGCAATGCGCTGCGCGACAGGTCGGCCGGGCGCAGCGGTGACTGGGCATGGGCGGTCAGATTGGCCAGGGCTTGTGCATAGGGAATCGCGTTGTTCATGCTTCGCTCCTGGGAGTATCGCTGCGGGTGTTGATGGCCAGCTCGCCACGGGCCTGTTGTTCCAGGCGGCGAAGCAGATCGCCGGGGCGCAGGTTCTGGATGGCCTGGGCGCGGCGCAGGTAAAGGCCGACATGATTGGGCCGTATGTTTTCCGGGCAGGCCAGGGTGCACAGATTGCACATGATGCAGGCGTCAAACAGCGCGGCGGCTGCTTGCAACTGGCCGCTGGCCGCCAGTGCCATGCCTTGCTGCACCGGTATGTGCCGTGGGCAGGCGCGGTCGCAGCCGCTGCAATGCCGGCAGTGACTCAACTCGGGAAAGGTTTGCTGTAGCTGGGGCAGGGCCTGCCAGCCATCACGCAAATCATGCGGGCGGTAGTGGTGGACGTGGTCGGGCAGGTAGTAATCGATAAAGCTGACCTGCATGCCGTCCTCTACCGTGGTTTCACAGGCCAGACGGGTTTGGGCGCTGCGCTCACCGGCCTTGCGGACCAGGCAGCGGCAGGAACCGCACACGCCCTGGCCCATGCAGCCGATATTGGCGGTGAGCGGCGTATCGCCTTCCAGGCGGGTGTGCAGGATGGAGTTGCCGGGTGTGGCATCCACCACCTTGCCATCAATGCTGATGCGGATGGTTTCACTCATGGGATTGTCCTCAAGCTTGGGTTGCGGCCTGCGGCGGCATGGTGTGCTGCCACTGGCCGGGCCGTTGCTTGCGCTACTGCAAGGAGCGTGCCACAGAGTGAAAATGCTTCAAGATGTTGAATAAAAAGAAAAAACCATGAATTGATTTTTGCCGTGTGGAGCAAGATCAACGGAAAACCGTGCTTCTGCCGGACTTCGGTTTACGGAAAACCTTACGCGGGGTAGTGATTTGCGGGATTCGGCTGGCGGACAGGCAAAGTGCGGATTTCCGTACTTTTTAAACAGTGGATTCGCGGCTGGCCGTACTTTCAGCGTTTTGCCAATGGTATTGTTCATTCAAATCAATGACATACAATGACCATTGCGTGGCACGGGGCTTGCTCTGAGGTGGGTGGGAGACACACTACAGAAATCAAGGAGCAAGACCATGTGGGGAACCATGAGTACAGCACTGCTACCGGTGGTGCTATTGATGCTGCTGGGCTGGTTTGGCGGCCAGCGCGGCTATTTCCGTCAGGCGGATGTGGGGGTGATGGCAACGCTGGTGATGCGTTATGCCTTGCCCTGTTCATTGTTTATCGGCGCGCTGAAAACGCCGCCGGAGCGTATCCAGAACCTGCCTTTCATTCTGTGCATGACCTTCGGCTTTGTCGGCACCTATGTGCTGGCCTTGCTGGCCGGGCGCTATTACTACCGGCAGGGGCTGAAAACCAGTGCCATCCAGGCGCTGGTGTGTACCTTTCCGGACATGGCCTATTTTGGCGCGCCCATCCTGCAGCAGGTCTGCGGGCCGCAGGGTTTCATTGCCGTGCTGATTGGCAACCTGATCACCAGCTTTGTCATCCTGCCGCTTACCATCGTGCTGTGCCGCTGCGGTGAAATGGCGGATGCGGGGGACGATGACGGCATGGTGGCCATGCTCAAGCAAAGCCTGGTCAAGACCTTGTCCAACCAGATTGTCTGGCTGCCTATCCTGGGGGTGGTGCTCAGCTTCAATCATCTGCATCTGCCCGCTGCGGTACAGGAAAGCGTGGACATGCTGGCCAAGGCGGCCGGTGGGGTGTCGCTGCTGGCGCTGGGCCTGATGTTCTGCGGCGAAAAGCCCAGCTTCAACGGCCATGTGGTAGGTAATGTGGCGATGAAGAACTTCCTGCAACCGGCCCTGATGCTGCTGGGCATCTTCCTGTTTGGCGTGGATGCCGAGTTTGCCAGGCAGGCGCTGATTGTCGGTGCGGTGCCCACTGCCATTGCGGCCTCGATGTTTGCCGTACGCAACCAGACCTATGCGCTGCATGCCTCGCATTCTGTACTGGTAGGCACGGTGATCGGGGTGTTTGGTGAAGCGGCGCTGATTTACTTCATGGTGTGATGACGGCACGCCCAGGCTGGCGCTGCTGGTCTGAGTAGCGGAAAACAACAAGGCCCGGCATTGCCGGGCCTTGTTGCGTTCAAGGGCCAGGGACTGTGAAGCGGGATGGCAAGACTCAGTGTTGCGAGGACAGCTTGATGAACAACAGCCGCACCAGCAGGTAGGCAAGGGCATTGCCCAGCGTCATCAGCAGCAGCACGCCGGGTAGGGGTAGTGCGTTGGTGAGGTCCGGCAACGGGGTGCTGCCCAGGTGACGGGCCAGCAGGGAAGAAAAGCTCAGGGTAAGCAAGAGTTTGATAGGCATGGCAGCAGCTTTCCGGCATTCAGATGGGGCTGCTTGTTGCAAAAGCCGTGCCTGCTGCTTGTTATTTCAAGATATTGATAGAAAAGGAAAATTTAATAGCCGTCGCTGGCTGTGGACGGCTTTCCGGTCTGCTGCGTTCGGAAAACCGCGCTTATTGCTGCGCGCGGGCCTGCAAATGCAGCAGGATGCTGTGCCCGCCATGCAGGATGTCATCACCAATCGCAGCGGCGGCGGCAGGCCCATCGCCAGTGCGGATGGCCGCCAGTACCGGGTAGTGGTAGTCAATCATGTCGCTGCCGCCTTGCTGGTACACGGAGGCAATCAGTGGCCCCATCTGCAACCAGATGCGGTACAGGATGCCTTGCAGGAAGGGCAACCCGGCGATATCCACCAGGGCAAAGTGAAACTGCTGGTTAAGCTCGCAGCCCAGCATCGTGTCCTGTGCCGTCATGGCCAGTGCGTTGCGGCTGACAATGTCTTCCAGCCGGGCAATGGCGCTGGGGTCTGCCTTCTGCGCAGCGGTTTCGGCGGCCAGCCCCTCCAGCCGGATACGGATGGCGCGGATTTCCAGATAGCGCTCCACCGTCATGTAGGGCACGCGGATGTCACGCGGGGACTGCATGGTGAGCGCCTGTTCCTGCACCAGACGCAGGATGGCATCGCGCACCGGGGTGACGCTGGTGCCCAGTTGCTCGGCCAGCTCACGTATTTTCAGTCGGGCACCGGGTTGCAGCCGGCCCTGGATCAGCGCCTTGCACAGCAGCTGGTAGACCGTGCTGCCCAGATTGTCGTGTTCCAGTGTGTCCAGTTGGTAGTCCATGCGTTGCGGGCCGGTGAGAGGTGGTGACGGGTGCATCATGTTACCACTGCTACTTGTCAGAATAAAATGCAGCAAATATGATGCATCATAATTTGTGAGCGTGATGTCGGGCTTGTCGCAGCTATCCGGTGCCGACACGCTGTCCCTTTCGTGCGCAGTCTGGCTGTGTATCAGCCCTTACCAGCAGGAGACTCCATGTCCGGATCCACCCGTTACATGCTGTTGACCGGTGCCAGTCGTGGCATTGGCCATGCCACGGTCAAGCTGTTCCAGGAGCATGGCTGGCAGATTTTTACCGTGTCGCGCCAGCCTTTTTCCGAAGCCTGCCTGTGGCCGTCCGCCCGGCAGAGCCATGTACAGGCCGATTTGTCCGACCTCTCTTGCCTGGATGACTTGATTGCCGAGGTGAAAAGCCGGTTGCCAAATGGCGAACTGCATGCACTGGTAAACAATGCCGGCATCTCACCCAAGGGCCCGCTAGGCGAGCGGCTGGGTATTCTGGCCAGCGATATCGACGTCTGGAGCCGGGTGCTGAATGTCAATCTGGTGTCCACTGCCTTGCTGGCACGCGGGCTGTTTGACGAACTGAAAAAGGGGCAGGGCTCCATCGTCAATGTCACTTCCATTGCCGGGTCGCGCGTACACCCGTTCGCCGGGGTGGCTTATGCCGCCTCCAAGGCCGGGCTGGCAGCGCTGACGCGCGAGCTGGCGCATGAGTTCGGTCCGCACGGCATCCGCGCCAATGCCATTGCGCCGGGTGAAATCGACACGGCCATCCTGTCGCCGGACACCGCCCGCATTGTGGAGCGCGATGTGCCGATGCACCGGCTGGGTACGCCGCACGAAGTGGCCGAGGCCATTTACTTCCTTTGCTCCGGCCATTCTTCTTATATCAATGGCTCGGAAATCCACATCAACGGGGGGCAGCATGTCTGAAGCCGTGTCCCCAGCCGTGTCCCAAGGCGTGATCGACCAGCTGTTTTCCACTGCCGCGGCCCCGGTTGACTGCAAGGAAGCTGTTGCACTGCTGTGGCAGCACTATGGCTTGCGCGGGGTTGCCAGCCCGCTCAATAGCGAGCGCGATGCCAATTTCCATATCCGGGCGGAGGATGGCCGCGAATTTGTCCTCAAGCTCACTCATCCGGCCGAGGACCGTGCGGTCACCGACTTTCAAAGCCGGGCGCTGCTGCATGCGCGGGCAGCGGACCCAGGCCTGCCCATTCCGCAGTTGATGCCCAGGCTGGATGGCCAGCCCTACGCGCCGGTGTACATGGCCGATGGCAGCCAGCGCGTGTTGCGCCTGCTGAGCTATCTGTCCGGCCAGCCGCTGCATCAGGTCAGCCGTTCGCCCGCCCAGCGCGCCCACCTGGGGCAAACGCTGGGGCGGCTGGACAATGCCTTGCGCGACTATGTGCATCCGGCAGCGCACCATCCGCTGCTGTGGGACATCCAGCATGCCGAGCGGCTGCAGCCGCTGCTGGCCGAAACCCCGGACAGCCCGCAAAAGGCAGTGCTGAGCGACTGGCTGGCCCACTTCATGCAGCAGGTGCAGCCACGGCTGGACGGCTTGCGCCATCAGGTGATTCATAACGACCTGAATCCCTACAATGTGCTGGTGGACCCGCAGGATCACATCACCACGGTCGGGCTGATCGATTTTGGCGACATGGTGCAAGCACCACTGATCAACGAACTGGCGGTGGCCTGTTCCTACCAGCTATCGGAGCATGACAACCCGCTGGATAGCGCGGGCGAGCTGGTGGCGGGCTACCATGCCGTCTGCCCCCTGCTGGATGCGGAAATCGACCTGCTGTACGAGCTCATCCTCACCCGCCTGTGCATGACCGTTACCATCACCGGCTGGCGTGCAGCCCGCTATCCGGAAAACCGCACTTACATCCTGCGCAACCACGCGCTCAGCTGGGACGGCATGCAAAGGCTGTGGCTGCTGGGACGCGACTTTGCCAGCGATTACCTGTACCGGCTGTGCCGCACGAAAGGACAAGCATGAACCCGCCCGATCAACGCATGGTAAACGCCTTCGACCCGGCCATGGCAGGCGGGCTGCCAGCGCGCGAGCAGGCGCTGATCCAGCGGCGCCAGCAGGCGCTGGGCCAGGCTTACCGCCTGTTCTACCAGCAGCCCTTGCATGTGGTGCGCGCCGAAGGCGTGTGGTTGTACGACCCGGACGGCCAGCCCTATCTGGACGTGTATAACAATGTGGCCTCGGTGGGCCATTGCCACCCGCATGTGGTGGACGCCATTGCCCGCCAGGCCGCCGTGCTCAACACCCATACCCGTTATCTGAGCGACGGCATTGTCGATTACGCCGAACGCCTGCTGTCCACACTGGCCATGCCCGGCTATCAGGCCATGTTTACCTGCACCGGCAGTGAAGCCAACGACCTGGCCCTGCGGCTGGCGGGCAGCTTCACCGGCGGGCAGGGGGTGATTGTCACCGCGCATGCCTACCATGGCGTTACCAGTGCCATTGCCGCCTGTTCGCCAGCCTTTGGCGATGGCGTGCCGCTGGGGCCTAAGGTACGTACCGTGCCGCCGCCGGATGCCTATCGCGGCAATACGCAGGACGTGGCACAACGGTTTACCCGTGATGTGCAGGCCGCCATTGCCGACCTGCAACGCCATGGCATCCGCCCGGCAGCCCTGCTGGTGGACACGCTGTTTACCAGTGATGGCGTGTTTGCCGACCCGGCCGGTTTTCTGCAAGGTGCGGTGGATGCCATCCATGCTGCTGGCGGCCTGTTCATCGCTGACGAGGTACAAGCCGGTTTTGCCCGTAGTGGTAGTCACTTCTGGGGCTTCCAGCGCCATGGCGTGGTGCCGGACATCATCACCATGGGCAAGCCGATGGGTAATGGCCATCCGCTGGCCGGTCTGATGGCGCGCGCCGACATCATCGACCACTTTGGCCGGCAGGTGCGTTACTTCAACACCTTTGGCGGTAATCCGGTATCGGTGGCCGCCGGCATGGCGGTGCTGGATGTGATTGAGCGCGAGGGCTTGCAACAGAATGCCCGCGACACCGGTGCCTACCTCAAGGCCGGTTTCGCGGCACTGGCAGGCAAGCATGCGCTGATTGGCGATGTGCGCGGCACCGGCTTCTTTATCGGCGTGGAAATGGTGAGCGACCGGAACAGCAAAACCCCGGCCACTCATCAGACCACGCGCATCGTCAATGCGCTGCGCGAGCGGCGCATCCTGATCAGCGCCACCGGCCCGGCAGGCAATATCCTGAAAGTGCGGCCGCAGCTGCCGTTTGGCCGCGAGCATGCCGACATGCTGCTGGGCGCGCTGGATGAGGTGCTGGCCGGGCTGTAACTACACAAATCAGTACTGATTGTCCTGCTCCATGCGCCGGGCGGTGTATTGCAGGCTGTCCAGCCTGTCCTGTGCCACGGTCATCACCACGCCCTGGGCAAATACCGGTTTCAACAGGCGGCTGAGTGTGGTGCCGGGCAGCATTTCCACCGCCAGCCGCGCACCGCGTTCCCAGGCCAGTCTGGCGCTTTCATGCCAATGCACCACACGGGCCATATTATTGGCCAGGTCGTCGCGGATTTGCTCCGGCTGGCGCAATACCCGCGCTGCATTGGCGCTCAGGTATTGGCAAGTCGGGGCGTGTAGTGGCGTGTCACGAATGGCCTCTACAAGTGTCTGCGCGGCTTGCTCCAGCAGGCAGCAGTGCGAGGGCACGCTGATGGCCAGCCGCCGACAGCGGGCGGCACCTGCCTGCATGGCAGCCTGACTGATGGCTTGCAGCGCGGCATCTGCGCCCGCCACCACCAGTTGCTGCTCGGCATTGATATTGGCCAGATACACCTGTTGTCCTTCGGCCTGCGCTTTGCTCAACAGGATTTGCAGCAGTGGCAATGCCAGCCCGGTAATCGCGCACATGCCATAGCCCTGCGGATAGGCCTGTTCCATCAGTTGCCCGCGCAGCTGAACCAGTTGCACCGCGTGGTGGAAATCCAGCACCCCGGCGATGACGGCGGCCGGGAAGGCTCCAATGGACAGCCCCGCCACCAGCTGCGGCTGGATGCCTTCCGCTTGCAGCAGGCGAGCGGACGCCACCCCGGCAATCAGCAGGCACAGCTGCACCGCCACCGTGGATTGCAGCGCTGTGGCGGAATCCAGCAGCAGAGGCGAGCGGCCCAGTACGGCTTCGGCCTCGGCCATTACCGCCTGGCAAGCGGCATGTGGCGGTAGCTGGTGCAGCATGCCGGGGCTTTGGCTGCCCTGGCCGGGAAACACGAATAACACGCTCATGTGTATTGCTCCACCTGACTTTGCCTGCTGGCAGTCCATGCTGATGGTGGCTGATCCAGCAGCAGTGGCCCGCTACCGGTTTTGAGCAATACCCGGCCACCACGCAGGTATTCGGCCAGCGCCATCCCTCCCGCTGGGGTTTGCAGCTGGATATCCACCCGGCAAGGCAAGTCCGCCAGCGCCGCAGCCAGCGTTTCTAATTGAGAAGGTGCTGGTGGCTGTGGACAGCGTAGGAGCAGGTCCAGATCGCTGCTGGCAGTAAGGGTGGCCTGGCCGGTAGCCAGTTCGAAACCGGCACTGCCGGTAATGCCCCAGACCAGACCGCTGGCCTGCAAGGTGGCTTCTGCCTGTTGCAAGGCCTGCAAGGTGGGCAGTGCAGCCAGGCGCGGATGTTGTCGCCAGCCTTGCTCTGCCGCCAGCTGCTCCGGGCTGAGTACACGGCAAACCTGCAGGCTGTCGGCCCACAGCGCACAGCGCTGGGCGCGCAGCGGGCCGCGTATTCCAATTGCAATCAGGCCGGGCCTGACACCGGCGCGGCGCACCACCACCGGCAGGCCGGGGTGCCAGTACCGTGGCAGCCAGTCCGGCAGCTCGCTCTCTGCCACCAGCGCCGCAGCACTGTCCAGCCACAGCAAATCGTGTGGCAAACAAGCACCTGTCATTGCTCACTCCTGAAAAAAAGACGGCAGCGACCAGCGCTGCCGCGACAAATCTTTACTTCGGCTGAAGTAAAGAGGAGGTTGCTGTCAGGCCATGATGGCCTTGGTGGCGAGAAAGAGTGCCGATGGCCCCAGCAGGCAGCCAAGGCCGGTATGGAAAGTAGCCACCAGCGCGCCATACGGCACCAGCCTGCGGTCGGTTGCTGCAAGGCCTGCCGAAACACCGCTGACAGTACCGGCCAGTCCGCCGAACACCATGGCCGAACGGGGATTGTTCAGGCCCAGAAAGCGGGCGGCAAACGGTGTGCCCACCATCACCATGATGGCCTTGAGCAGCCCGGTGGCAATGCTCAGTGCCATCACGTCCGAGCTGGCACCCAGTGCCGCCCCGGTAACTGGGCCGACAATATAGGTGATGGCACCGGCACCGATGGTGGTCATGCTGACCACGTCACGATAGCCAAAGGCATGGGCAATGCTGGCCCCGACGATAAAGGGCAGCACCGTCCCCAGCAGCAGCGAGCAGGCACCGATCAACCCCGCCTTGCGCGCTTCGGTCACCTGTACTTCAAAGGCGGTGGCCACGATGGCGAAGTCGCGCAGCATGGCGCCGCCCATCAGCCCGATGCCGGAAAACAGTGAAATGTCCGCCAGCCCGCTTTGCTTGCCGGTGAGTACGCCACCGTAATAGGCCAACCCCAGGCCGATCAGGATGGCAATGGCCGAGCCGTGCACCCGGCCCAGCGTCAAGCGGCGTGACAGCCGGGCGGACAGCCAGGTGATGATGCCCACCAGCAGGAAGGCCGTTACCAGCCCGTTGTGTGCCAATACTTTTTCCAGCATTTGCATGATGTTGCTCCTGTGTCAGGCCAGTGGGTCTTGCGGGGTTTCGGCTTCCGGTTGCCAGCTATGCTGGCTGCTGCCGCGATTGAGCAGGGCGATGACGCAGCCACATACCAGCACCGCACCCAGCGCACCCAGCACGGCAACCGGGCCGCCACGCAACGCTGCCACCACGTTCTGGGTGGCTGCCATCGCCACCACCACCGGAATGTACATGGCACCCCAGAAGGCGACGCCCTGTTCGGTTTCCGCTGGCAGCCAGCCGCGCTTGTGCAGGTATAGCCGGGCGAAAATCAGCAACAGCATGGCAATGCCCACGCCACCGACATTCGATTTGACGCCGATCAGGCTGCCCAGCAGGTCGCCCAGAAACAGGCCCAGCAAATGGCAGGCTGCCAGCAAGGCAGTTCCGTAGATGATCATGGTGTGTCTCTCCTTTGTATTGTCCTGTTGTGTTCACCTGTTGCTGCAGTAATGGCCATGCACTGAAATTGTTATTGTCTATCCTCCGTTCTGTGTCCATTGTTGTTGCATTAGCGCTCGCACCTGACGTGTGGCCTGGCGGTGTTCGCCGTGCAGGCGCTGGCGCAGGTCGCGTTGCGGGTCGGCCTGGATGTCCAGCAGTGCCGCTGAGAGGGCTGCCTGCACTTTTTGCACATCGCCTGGTGTGGGCTGGTCAGGCTGCTCGGTTTCCAGCAAGCGCCACAACAGGCCCAGGCTGGCGTAGCTGGCGATGTCATAGGCCATGGGGGCGATGCTGGCGGCCAGCTTTTCCAGTTCTTCCACCGTGCGCAGGGTGATACGGGCGGCAGCCTGCTTGCCCATGGCGTGGACCATCACCCCGGCATCGTTCAGCGCCAGTAGTCGGTTGGCCTGATAGCCATGGGCCAGAAAAGCGCCGGACATGGCCTTGCCGACAATAAGTCCGATCACCGGATGACCGGCCAGCCGGGCGCGGGCATAGGCAGCGGCGGCAGCGGCCAGTGCCTGGTGGATGCCGTAGGCTTCCTCGCGTCGGCCATAAGCCTGACTGGGGACATCGATAATGGCGACGATGGCGCGCTTGTGCGCTTGCTGCTGGTCGGCATCCACCACGGCGTCGATGGTGGCGGCCAGCGCCCAGCCTTCCAGCAGGCCTACCTCGCCGTGGCGGGCGCGCTCAAACGGGTTGTGCGGGTCTGCCACCACGGCCACATAGCGTGCGGGCTGCCCGGCAAGTTCGCCATCCGCCACCAGCAGGGATGGCGGCAAGCCCTGCTGCTGGGGAGTCTGCCCACACAGGGCATGGAACCAGTCGCGGCCGCGCTGGCTGATGGATGTCTGGCTCATGGTTTTGCTCCTGACTGGAAAAGTTGACGGGCCGAGGCGGCGTCGGCCTGGGTCGTGCTGTCCATGGTCTGTAGCCTTTGCAGCATGTGCTGGCTGCGCCGGTGGCGTGGCGTGGCGGGCAGGCCGTGGGCGATGAAGTCCAGCAGTTGCTGGCGGATAAGCGTGGTGTTGTCTTCCACCAAAGCATCGGCCAGTCCGCAGGCCTGGCGCTGTTCGCCGCCGGTGAGGCTCCAGATAAAGGGCCGGTTGCGCGAGTCGTATTCGGCCACACCGGCTTCCTGTTCGATCACCTGTGGGCCGTTCAGCCCCAGCCGGGCTTCGCGGGTGACTATCAGGTAACTGCACATGCCAGCGGCAATCGACATGCCACCAAAACAACCCACGGTACCGGCGATGATGCCGATGACTGGCTGATAGCGTGTCAGGTCGGCAATGGCGGCATGGATTTCGGCAATGGCGGCCAGGCCCAGGTTGGCCTCTTGCAGGCGCACACCGCCGGTTTCAAACAGGATGACCGCACGGGTGGGAATGCCCTGGCGGTTGTCTGCGGCCGCCAGCTCCAGCGCGCAGGCCAGCTTGGCCCCGCCCACTTCGCCCAGGCTGCCGCCCTGAAAACCGCCCTCGATGGCGGCAATTACCGCTGGCTGGCCATCCAGCAGGCCCTTGCAGATGACCACGCCGTCATCGGCCTGCGCCACGATGCCCTGCGCCCCAAGCCAGGGTGAGTACTGCCGGTCGAAGGGGCCGGCCAGTTCGCGGCTGCTGCCCGCGTCCAGCAGGCTGTGGGCGCGTTCGCGGGCGCTCAGCTCGATAAAGCTGTGGCCTTGCAGCAGACGGGCGATGTCTTGTTGATGGCTCATGCGGACAGTTCCTCCAGTGCCTGGGCCAGGCGCAGGCTGATCACGCCCGGCGTGGCAGCAAAATCATTGATTTCAATCTGCATGGCGGCCGCCTTGCCATCGGCAAACAGGCGGTCCAGCTGGGCGCGCCAGCGGGTGGCGCTGCCATCGGCAGAACTGTGTATCACGATGTGGCAGCGCCCTGCGGCAGCCGGCGTGATCAGCACTTCCAGATCGCCCGATGCCACCACGCCCACCAGCACGCGTTGTGTGGCCGGGGCCCCGGCCGGGTATTCCAGATGCAGTTTTTCCATGAATCCTCCTTGTCAGTTGACTGCGTCAGTCAGCTGCGATCTGTGGCAGCCGGTCCAGCAGCAGGGTGGCGGCCAGCAGGTCGGCGGCACCGCCCGGCGACAGGCGCTGCGCCAGCATGTCCTTTTCCAGTTGATTGAAATGGCGCCGGCCCGGCAGCGTGGCTACCCCGCCTGCATCCAGCACCGCTTGTGCGCCGCTTTGCACCAGGGTCAAGCCCGGCATGCCGCCGCGTGACAGCAGGCAGGTGTCGTCCAGCCGGCTCATGATGGCCAGCAAGGCATTGAGCCGGGCATGGTTCTCGCCATCACCGCGTGCACGGCTGGCGTGCAGGGTGGGCAGCGCCAGCCGGGTGATATGCGGAAAGCCCTGCTGTGCTTCACCGCGGGCACCACCCACGCCATAGCGGCGGCAGGCCAGTTCGCCTTTGCGTGGCTGTGCCGGTAACAGACGGTCGGGCAGCCTGGCCAGTGCGGCGGCGCGCTGGCAGACAGCAGCGGCTTGTGGCTGGCTGATGTCCATGGCGGCGGCGGCCACCAGCAGGCCGATGGCCCAGATGGCACCGCGATGGGTGTTGACGCCGCCACTGGCCTGCAGCATGGCGTGTTCTCCGCCCCGGCCCAGGCTGCCCAGCTGTTCGCGCAGGGTTGCCGATGGCTGCTGTTGCCAGGCGGTGCTGGCCATGGCAAAGAAGGCCGGTTGCAATGCGCGGGCCGAGCGGCACATCAGTTCCAGCGTCAGGTCCTGGTGCGCGCCGCTGCCACGGCTATCCACCAGTCCGGGTTTGGGGGCCAGATGTGCTTCGTCCAGCAGGCACTGGCAGGCGAGTAGCGCCAGCTGGCTGGCCAGTTGTCCGGCCTGATCGGGTGCGAGGGCAAGTTGCATTACCAGCTCCTGAAACGGGCTGGCGGCTGGTACAGCCCGTCCGACCAGCTCACCAGCTCGGCCATGCTCTTGGCAGCCAGCAGCGAGCGACTGGCATCGCTGCGACGGATGCCCAGGTCTTCCGGCAGGGCCACTAGTCCAGCCTGGCGCAGCCTGGTGGTGCTGGCCGGGTCGTGGCGCAGGCCGATGGGGGTGATGCCGGCCACGGCGGCAATCATCTGCCGGCGCTGTTCCAGTGACTCGGCCTTGTACAGGTAGGCAATGCCTTCTTCGGTCAGTACGTGGCTGACGTCGTCGCCGTAAATCATCACCGGAGCCAGCGGCATGCCGCTGCTGCGTGCTACTTCCACCGCGTCCAGGCTTTCCACGATGGTGGGCTGGCCATTGCCCTGGAAGGTTTCCACCATCTGCACCACCAGCTTGCGGCCGCGTGCCAGCAGGCTGTCGGTCTGTATCAGGTCCAGCCAGGCCGGGCTGGCATGCCGCCGGCCATGCGGGTCGTGCCCCATATTGGGGGCACCGCCAAAGCCGGACAGCCGGCCATGGGTAACGGTGGAAGAATGGCCGTCGCCATCCATTTGCAGCGTGGAGCCGATAAACATGTCCACCGCGTATTGCCCTGCCATCTGGCAGAAGGCGCGGTTGGAGCGCAGCGAACCGTCCCGCCCGGTGAAGAACACATCGGGACGGGCCGCCACATAGGCTTCCATGCCCAGTTCGCCGCCAAAGCAGTGCACGCTTTCCACCCAGCCGCTTTCAATGGCCGGAATCAGCGTCGGGTGCGGGTTCAGCGTCCAGTGGCGGCAGATTTTGCCTTTCAGCCCCAGTTGCTCGCCATAGGTAGGCAGCAGCAGTTCGATGGCGGCGGTATTGAAGCCCAGGCCGTGGTTGAGCGACTGCACCTGATGACGTTCGTAAATGCCGCGAATCGCCATCATGGCCATCAGCACATGCACCGGCTTGATCAGGCGCGGGTCGCGGGTGAACAGCGGTTCGATAAAGAAGGGGCGGTCGGCCAGTACCACGAAATCCACCCAGTCGGCCGGAATGTCCACGCGGGTGAGTCCGGATGGGTCGTCGACAATTTCATTTACCTGGGCGATGACAATACCGTCACGAAAAGCGGTAGCCTCCACCAGCGCCGGGGTGTCCTCGGTACTGGGGCCGGTGTACAGATTGCCGTGGCGGTCTGCCTGATAGGCGGCCACCAGCGCGACATTGGGAGTGAGGTCGACAAACAGCCGGGCATACAGCTCGACATAGGTGTGGATGGCGCCGATTTCCAGACAGCCATCCTGCAATAGCTGGCCGATACGCAGACTTTGCGGACCGGAGAAGGAGAAATCCAGTTTGCGGGCAATGCCGCTTTCGAAAATGTCCAGATGCTCGGGCCGGCCCACGCTGGGGATGATCATGTGCAGATCATGCAGGCGGGCCGGATTGGCCCGGGCCAGGCTGCGTGACAGGAAGTCGGCCTGTTTCTGGTTATTGCCCTCCAGTACCACGCGGTCGCCAGGGGCGATCAGGATTTCCAGCGCGGCAGTCAGCTGGCTGGTGGGCAGGATGCATCCATCAGCCAGATGGCCGGCCAGCTCGATACGACGGCGCTTTTCATCACGGCGGCGATGCCAGACCGGGGAGGGAGTTGAGTCTGCCAGCATGCTTGCTCCATATCGCAGATGAGAATGTCTGCAAGGTAGGCGCTGGCACGCTGGCCATCAATCAAGCTGACTGCGTGATTATTAGCCTGAAGCTAATGGTTGGCTGGCAAGAGCATGAGCAGACATCTGCTGTCCCAGCATGCGGGCTTCGGCCAGCAAGGCCAGCAGGTTCGGGTCGCGCTCGCGACATTCCTGCAGCAGCAGGCCGATACGCTGCGTGCTATGCCACTTATGGGCCAGCGGGGTGAAACGGATGCGTCCGGCAAACAGCGAGCTGACCCGGCCGGGCAACAGGCTGAGGCCCACCCCGGCCGCCACCAGGTTCATCAGCGAGAAAATGTCATCCACCCGCATCACCACATCCGGCTGATAGCCGGCACTGCTGAACAGGCGCTGGAAGTCGCGGCTGGTGGCAAAGCCGTCGCTGAGGGCGACGAATTTTTCATGACGGTAATCAGCCAGGTCGGCTGTGGGGCTGGCAGGCGCAGGGCTGGTCAGCGAGGAGGCCAGATACAGCTGGTCTTCAAACAACGGTACGGCCAGCAGGCCCGGCAGGCTGCCCTCGTCCGGCAGCGACATCAGCAAGGCGTCCACCGTCTGGCTGTG
>NZ_JAELUD010000297.1:0-296 GCF_016429185.1 Aquitalea sp. ASV11 | reverse complement strand
CCCCCCCCCCCCCCCCCCCCCCCCCCCCCCCCCCCCCCCCCCCCCCCCCCCCCCCCCCCCCCCCCCCCCCCCCCCCCCCCCCCCCCCCCCCCCCCCCCCCCCCCCCCCCCCCCCCCCCACCCCCACATCTTACTGTTCGTCGGCAGCGTCAGATGTGTATAAGAGACAGGCGTTATGCCACGGTGGAGGTGGAAATCTACCAATTGGTGGCCTACGAGCTGAATCTGGCCGATGCCGGTGCACTGGCCGTGCTGATGCTGCTGGTGACCGGGCTGATGGCCACGCTGTATGCCTGG
>NZ_JAELUD010000296.1:0-297 GCF_016429185.1 Aquitalea sp. ASV11 | reverse complement strand
CCATATTTGCGCGGCACGGTAATGCCCCACAGCCCGCTCTGGCTGTAGCCTTCCAGCTCGGCCCAGGGCAGGATGCGCTCGCTGTCGCGCCGGGCGGCGTCGCGGGCAAATTCGCTAGCCCAGTGGCTGTCTCTTATACACATCTGACGCTGCCGACGAACAGTAAGATGTGGGGGGGTGGGGGGGGGGGGGGGGGGGGTGGGGGGGGGGGGGGGGGGGGGGGGGGGGGGGGGGGGGGGGGGGGGGGGGGGGGGGGGGGGGGGGGGGGGGGGGGGGGGGGGGGGGGGGGGGGGGGGG
>NZ_JAELUD010000295.1:0-297 GCF_016429185.1 Aquitalea sp. ASV11 | reverse complement strand
CCCCCCCCCCCCCCCCCCCCCCCCCCCCCCCCCCCCCCCCCCCCCCCCCCCCCCCCCCCCCCCCCCCCCCCCCCCCCCCCCCCCCCCCCCCCCCTCCCCCCCCCCCCCCCCCCCCCCCCCCCCCCCCATCTTACTGTTCGTCGGCAGCGTCAGATGTGTATAAGAGACAGGTTCGGACTCCTCGCTCAGGCGACGCGACTCCTCCTGCAAGGCCTGGGCTTTCTTCAATTGCTCGGCCTGCTGGGTTTGCTGCTTTTGCAAATCCGCCTGGAAACGGGCTTTCTGCGCAGGGTCGGT
>NZ_JAELUD010000294.1:0-297 GCF_016429185.1 Aquitalea sp. ASV11 | reverse complement strand
CCCCCCCCCCCCCCCCCCCCCCCCCCCCCCCCCCCCCCCCCCCCCCCCCCCCCCCCCCCCCCCCCCCCCCCCCCCCCCCCCCCCCCCCCCCCCCCCCCCCCCCCCCCCCCCCCCCCCCCACCCACACATCTTACTGTTCGTCGGCAGCGTCAGATGTGTATAAGAGACAGGGCATAGGCCTTGTGGTCCACCACGGCCGTGGCAATGCCACGCTCGGCGGCCCAGGCGAGGCCAGCGGCATCAGGGCGATTGGATATCACCGCCGCAATGCATGCGCCGGGGATATTGGCGTCGACA
>NZ_JAELUD010000293.1:0-297 GCF_016429185.1 Aquitalea sp. ASV11 | reverse complement strand
CCCCCCCCCCCCCCCCCCCCCCCCCCCCCCCCCCCCCCCCCCCCCCCCCCCCCCCCCCCCCCCCCCCCCCCCCCCCCCCCCCCCCCCCCCCCCCCCCCCCCCCCCCCCCCCCCCCCCCCCACCCCACATCTTACTGTTCGTCGGCAGCGTCAGATGTGTATAAGAGACAGGGGCCATACCGACAGCCTGGTGATTGCCGACTGCGGCCTGCCGATTCCGGCTGGTGTGGAATGCATCGACCTTGCGCTGGCGCTGGGCGAGCCGGGCTTTGCCCGCGTGCTGGATACCGTGCTGGCG
>NZ_JAELUD010000292.1:0-297 GCF_016429185.1 Aquitalea sp. ASV11 | reverse complement strand
CCCCCCCCCCCCCCCCCCCCCCCCCCCCCCCCCCCCCCCCCCCCCCCCCCCCCCCCCCCCCCCCCCCCCCCCCCCCCCCCCCCCCCCCCCCCCCCCCCCCCCCCCCCCCCCCCCCCCACCCCCCCCCATCTTACTGTTCGTCGGCAGCGTCAGATGTGTATAAGAGACAGGGTGGTGCCTGACATCCAGGCCGCATGCGACTTGCTGCAGGAACAATACCGCAGCAGCGCCGGCAACGACGGCTATGTCAGCCTGGAAGTGTCCCCGGCCCTGTCGCATGACGAAGCGGGCACGCTG
>NZ_JAELUD010000291.1:0-297 GCF_016429185.1 Aquitalea sp. ASV11 | reverse complement strand
CCCCCCCCCCCCCCCCCCCCCCCCCCCCCCCCCCCCCCCCCCCCCCCCCCCCCCCCCCCCCCCCCCCCCCCCCCCCCCCCCCCCCCCCCCCCCCCCCCCCCCCCCCCCCCCCCCCCCCACCCCCCCACATCTTACTGTTCGTCGGCAGCGTCAGATGTGTATAAGAGACAGGCGTCGGTTTGTTCCTGCGCGGTCAGGCGGGTCATCACCCCTTGCAGGGCTTGCAGCAGGGCGGCGGCATCGCTGCCTTCGGCGGATACCACCAGCCGGTCACCGCGTTGCAGGCCCAGTTGCAGC
>NZ_JAELUD010000290.1:0-298 GCF_016429185.1 Aquitalea sp. ASV11 | reverse complement strand
CCCCCCCCCCCCCCCCCCCCCCCCCCCCCCCCCCCCCCCCCCCCCCCCCCCCCCCCCCCCCCCCCCCCCCCCCCCCCCCCCCCCCCCCCCCCCCTCCCCCCCCCCCCCCCCCCCCCCCCCCCCCCCCCATCTTACTGTTCGTCGGCAGCGTCAGATGTGTATAAGAGACAGGTCCGGCACAGGGTGATGGCCTGCTGGCACTGCCCGGCGAAGTTGCCAACGCGTATGGCCCCGGCTTTTACCTGATCGACCCGCAAGGACGGCAACTGCTGTTTTATGCCGACACGCTCAGCCCGCC
>NZ_JAELUD010000289.1:0-298 GCF_016429185.1 Aquitalea sp. ASV11 | reverse complement strand
CCCCCCCCCCCCCCCCCCCCCCCCCCCCCCCCCCCCCCCCCCCCCCCCCCCCCCCCCCCCCCCCCCCCCCCCCCCCCCCCCCCCCCCCCCCCCCCCCCTCCCCCCCCCCCCCCCCCCCCCCACCCCCACATCTTACTGTTCGTCGGCAGCGTCAGATGTGTATAAGAGACAGGTTTCTATCTGCCCGGCTGCCAATACCGCCTGCGCGGTAAAGTGCGGCAGCGGCGCAATGCCCAGATGGTTCAACACGCCTTGCAAGCGCAACTCGCTGTGATTGGTGGCATAACGGCCTTGCACT
>NZ_JAELUD010000288.1:0-298 GCF_016429185.1 Aquitalea sp. ASV11 | reverse complement strand
CCCCCCCCCCCCCCCCCCCCCCCCCCCCCCCCCCCCCCCCCCCCCCCCCCCCCCCCCCCCCCCCCCCCCCCCCCCCCCCCCCCCCCCCCCCCCCCACCCCCCCCCCCCCCCCCCCCCCCCCCCCCCACATCTTACTGTTCGTCGGCAGCGTCAGATGTGTATAAGAGACAGGCTTCGACCTGGTGGCGCGCCACCCGCGCCGGGGCGACCGTTCGCGCCGCTTTGACGACCGCTACCTGTTTCTGGAAGCCATCCTGTCGGCCCGCCAGCGGCTGTATCTTTCTTATGTCGGCCTCTC
>NZ_JAELUD010000031.1:0-44552 GCF_016429185.1 Aquitalea sp. ASV11 | reverse complement strand
CCCCCCCCCCCCCCCCCCCCCCCCCCCCCCCCCCCCCCCCCCCCCCCCCCCCCTTTTTTTGCGTTCGTCTCGTGGGCTCGGAGATGTGTATAAGAGACAGCTCATAATCATTGATGAACTCTCGCATACTTTCTCGACGGAATGGAAATTTAGCTTCCAGCACCAATCGGCCAATATAGTTCAACCAAGTAGAAGTGTTTGTTTTCTTCCCTTCGGTTAAAGTATATGTTTTGCTTGAAACATATTTTTTGGCGAATAAATTTAGTCGGCGATACGCTTCAGTTGCGCTCAGTTTTATGAATGGTTTTCGTGGTAAAGCTAATAACCAGGGGCGACTAGCAGACTGCTTGATTTCCCCAGTAATCTCTTCATAAGACACTCGCCCACCAATTGTCATAATTGGTCGGCTAATTATAGATTGCGTTAAACCATATGGATTGACTCTGCTTGGAATGCCCATCAGGCTGGCACGATGAGAATGCTCAATATCTTCGAACTCGGCCCATAATTTTGAGTTGTCTTGTGGACATTTTAGCCAGACTGATCGCTTAGCCAGATAAAGACTGCCTGTTGTATAGTAACGCTCTCTCTCATAGCGATGTGCATTGGAATATATAAACCCAGTAGCCTCAAACTCGGCGAAAACCGAAGGGGAAAAATGGGAAAGGTCATTACTACTACCATGAAATAGTCCTAATGGGACACTATCAAGGGATGACATAAACATTCCAATATCCGAATATCTCCTCGGTAGTGCGTTCCATTTATCATCAAAATAGAGGCTCTGAAAGGTTGTAATTGGAAATGTGTCACCAAACTTCTGAATTGCATGATCAAAATCACGGGGAAGAAAAACACGATCATGTAATATACACAAGTTTTCGTAGCGCGCTTCTTGAGCAAGTCGGTTCTTTTTTCGTGAAATTTGGACGGGTGGAGCTGATATATCTTCTCCCACAATACGTACGTGATCCCAGTATTTGAAATTCTCCCCAGGGCGACCGCATAGCAAAATTTCTTTCTTTTGAATATTTAGCTCAAGAATACGTTTTACCGCCACATTTAATAATGTTGCATCTTCTGAGCCGGTTGGAATACAGAAGCTCCAACGATTGAGACCACTGCCAATTTCTGCAGGTAGAATCTTTACTTTACGCAATAAAGTACCAGACGGGTTCTTGTGCTCGATAATTAAGGCATCGCTATAATAGCTGCGCTCTAGATAACTTTTTTCTAATGGGTCACCAGCCAGTAAAATAGTACCGCCAACAGGAAGTGAGTGCGCAGCATCCCATAGGATCAGAGGGGCAAGGGGAGAGTCACTCTCTACTCCAAAGAAAATTAGATTTTCACCTGGCACCTCTATTAAACGCTCACAAGCATGAAAATTTTTCTTAATTAGATCAGATTTGTTTCTCTTGCTTGAGCGGAAGCTAATGATGGTAGCGCTATTTCTAAGTTCATCAATTTCGGTGGGGAGAAATGGTAGCTGGCTTGCCGATGCATAGCCAAGCTGCGTAGCGTGTACAAGTTGTACTATTGGCATATCTTCAAATCACATATTTATCATTAAGACAACCTGGTGTTTTGACTACAACGTTTACGGAGTCCGTTATGGCTTCGAAATCTGTAACTTCGTTGGGGGCTAATACAATAATATCTCCAGCTGTCCATATTCTCCCCGCCATCGATACTGTCCCAGACATAATGAGGGTAATTTCGGTTGCAAGTTTATGATAATGCGCCGCCTCTTTTTCTCCAGCTTTATACGTTTTTATGGCAACCTCGCACGCATCGGTTTTGAATGCTGTCGGAGTGAAGTTTCCAACAAACCAGCCTTTGAACATATCATCAAGTTTTGAATGATTCAATTCAGTCTCCCGTAATCTCGCGAATTTTCGAAGCGCTCAAACTGACGAGGAGTTTTTAATGGATGGTATTTAGAGGAGTCAATTTGAAATGTGCCAATTCGCTTATTATCTAAAATCATATCGTTTAATGAAGGCGCAATATAGAATAGGCCATCTACATGCGCATCTTTACGGATCATATTTTGTGCTGCATTAACAAAATCACGTCCGCATGCAAACCAGTAGAACCCAGCCATGGCATGTCGGCTAATAGGTCTTTTCTCGGCAGACTCAACCACTAATCCCTCCTCATCTAGACGTACATAGGAATAACGAGGGTGAACGGATGAGAAAGTAATAACACCTGCATCAAGCCTCTTCTTTTGAAAGAGGCGGACAGCATCACTAAAATCAATATCTAGAAGTTCATTGCTACTAACAATCATCAACTCTTCATTATTATTGATCCAGCCTGAGGCGAGAAGTGCAGTGCAGGCGGCACCTTTATTACCATTTGTTACTCGTAGTAGTTTGGAATTAGGGCAAAGTAAAGATGTCACGTTGTCCAGATGATAACGTTGTACATCTTCCCTCCGTAGTGCAAAAGTAAATTTTGTTTCATCAGACAAATTACAGGCATTGACCAGTCGTTCAATAATAGGAGTGCCATCAATTTCGGTTAGGCATAGCGGGTAAGTGCCGTCTTGTCCATCAAAGCTGTCTTGTCCAGCGGCTAGAATTAATACATTCATTAAACTATTTCCTACTCGACTTGTTCTATCTGAGAAATACGATCCATAATATTTGAAAAATTAACTTCATCGGTGTCCCGAACTACCAGCACATGAGCACCCGATGCAATTGCTGCACGAACGCCATTTTCATTATCCTCGACGATCAG
Source organism: Aquitalea sp. ASV11 (assembly GCF_016429185.1). Lineage (NCBI taxonomy): Bacteria > Pseudomonadati > Pseudomonadota > Betaproteobacteria > Neisseriales > Chromobacteriaceae > Aquitalea > Aquitalea sp. ASV11. Next base: position 41,801 of record NZ_JAELUD010000031.1, on the reverse strand, counting down.
GCATTCTTTTGGATGCAAGCCAAACTGAGAAATTGCTTTTTGATAGATTTCCGGATTCGGCTTGGGAGATGAAACATCTTCATTTGAAAGCATAAGATCTAGATAGCGGTTCAAGCTGGCTTTTTCCATCATTACTTCAATAGTGTTACGAATTGAATTTGATGCAATTCCTAACTTGTACCCTTTTGATTTCAGACGGGAGAGAGCATATTCATGGACAAAGCGCGGCTTACATTGCACGTGAACAATCTCCATTGTGTAGATTTGTTTCATCTCATTGATAAAATCATGCAGTTCACGTGGCAGATCTGCTTCAAGTGAGAGCATCTCTAGCTTTTTCCGGGTTGGTAGACCATCATATGATGTTAAATGATCGTAACGGCTAATTTCAAAGCCAAAGAGGCTAAGTGCGCGATTCAAGGCTTCGTAGTGCCAATCCTTAGCTTCGATAAGTACTCCATCCATATCGAAAATAATGGCCTTAATCACATCACACTCCTGAAAATATTATGGGCATCTAATGGTCGGTCAGTACATAGAATCAGGTCTGAATGTCGTGGGAGCGCCAACAATCTTTCCCAGAGTGAGGATGGGTCTCTCCCGTGTAGTTCAGGTGATACGATACAAACACGCTTTCCTTTTTCTAGTAGGCGAGTTATTAGATCGTTGCTGTACCACTCTCCATTAAAAGCATCAAGCCAAACACCAACAGCATGCTCAAGCCACACCGGTGATGGTTCGGCTTCGCTCAGCCGAGTGAAGATGGGATTGCCAGCTTTGATATGGCTAAGCTGGTCTGGAACAGACATGTCAAATACAAACCAGTCAACGTGCTTGCGAGAACTCAATTCCTCGGCAATCTTCTGAGCGAGGCCGTCTGACTTGATATTAAGCGCGACCGGGTAAGTTTTATCACCTAATATGTCTAGGAAGTCTGTGAATGCCAACTCACCGCCAGTTGGAATGTCATGGGAAATTACTAGTTTTCCATTTAAGTCACGGATATCAGTTTCCGTTCCATAACCGCTATTGAATGAGTTTAGAAAAGCTTCTCGTGAATTTTTCTGCTCTGGATATTTCCACAAGCCACGATGAGAAATAATTAACATTGAAAAGCCTCAGTGACTTTTCGAGATAGTGGAATATTAAGAAACCACTCTAAATCGTCAGGTATGCCGAGACCGTACATTCCTGCACGCTCCTCACCAATGTTGTAGACGCCAATACGCTGCCCATGTGTAATCAATAAATTATAGACAGGGGCCACATAGAACTCCCCATTTACGCGTTGATTTAGTGCTATGCTGTCTTTTGCAGCCGAAACAAAATCGGCTCCACGTTTGAAATTATAAATGCCTACCGTGGCTTCGTTGGAAATTACCTCTTTCTCAACGACCTTATCAACATGGCCAGTGCTATTGTGCCCAACAAATGACCATTTTGGGTCATTAGCCTTCATGGTCATAATGAGACCGTCTAGCTTGTTCTCGTTTAATTTATTAATATAATCATTGATATCTACGTCTACATATTGATCAGAGTTCGCGATCATGAGTGGATCTTCATTGTCAATAAGATGGCTTGCAGCAAGTACTGTACAAGCCGCACCTTCAGTAAGTCCATCAATTTGAATTAGCGCGCTGCCAGGGGCCCACTGTGATAATTTTTCTTCCAACTTGTACATGGAAATGTGTGAGCGCTGACAAATAAATATAAAACGATGAGGCTGCTTTGGGCGGAGATTTTCTATAACCAGACGAATCATTGGTATATGATGTACAGGAATAAGCGGTTTGGGATCAGTGTAGCCTGCCTTGGAGAAACGACTCCCAGCCCCCGCCATTGGAATAACGATATTTAGCATGATATTAAATCAGCTCAAAAAATTAAGAAAAATAACCTTCACCAACTACTCTGCCGTGAGCAAGATTAAGATATCGCTGACAGAACATGCGACCTTCTGCTGCAGAGTGGGTAACTAAAATTAGTGCCATACCACCCGCTTGCATTTCACGAATACGTGCATGGCATTTCTCGCGAAAGTCAGCATCACCTACAGCTAGAATTTCGTCTGCCAGGAGAATATCTGGCTCGACATGCATTGCGATAGAAAAGCCAAGCCGCATGTACATGCCTGATGAGTAATTTTTTACTGGTGTATCAATAAAGTTACCAAGTTCAGAAAAATCCACAATTTCGTTAAACCGACTGCGAGTTTCTTTGTTTGTTAATCCAAATAAACTTGCGTTGAGGTAAATATTTTCTTCACCAGTTAATTCATGATGGAAACCCACACCCAACTCAATAAGTGGTGCAATGCGACCATGGGTAATCAGTTTTCCACTTGTTGGTCTGTATATTCCAGATATTATTTGAAGTAGTGTGCTTTTGCCTGAACCATTGTGCCCTAGAAGTGCTAAAGATTCGCCTTGCTTGAGATCGAAAGATACATCGTGTAATGCATTGAAAGACTCAAGCCGTTGTCGATATTGTGGATTAAAAATTCCTATAAATCGGTTCTTCAGGCCACCCGCATTGTGTCTTAGTATAAAGTGCTTGCTAATATTCTTTGCATTTATTGCATAGGCCATTACATAAGCTCCGCAATGTTATTGGCTCTGCGAAATATGATAAGCCCTTGCGCAAGAGAAATTGCGCTCATGGTTGTTATCAATAAAATATCATTGGGGGTAGGGGGTATTCCTTGATGGAGTATGTAATAAAAATTTCTGAAATATGGGAGTAATGGATTAAGTTCTAAGTACTTGATGATGCCTACGGGAAGTGCACTTGTGCTCCATACTATTGGCGTTAGCCAAAATAGCAAAGGTAGTAAAACATCAACAAAATGCTTCAAGTCTCTAAATGTGACCTGGATGACACTAAGGGTAAGTCCGATGCCTGCAATAAAGGCTATGTAACAAAGAATAATAAAGGGGTACCAAATCATTGCAAGTGTAAACTCGCCGCCAAGAGCTTTAAACATGGAGACATAAACGATTAGTGCTGCCAACCAAAAGCAACATGCTGCAAGCATTCCTGACATTGCAAGTGCAATTTTGGGAAAGCGAATTTTCTTAATTAAACTTGAGTTGTTAAGAAGCCAGTCACAGCTTTGCGGCAAGATTTGTGAAATTAACATCCAGTGAAATACACCAGTAACGAGATGTAATGCAAATCGATCAGAATGGTTTGGAAAAATGTAAGTGAATACAACAAGGTATGTCACTGTTACAAGAAGCGGGTTTCCCAAGGACCATAAAACCCCCAGAATGGCGCCCATGTATCTGAGTTTTATTTCTTTTGAAACTAGATTTATGATTAAATCACGCCAAGAAAACCAACTGTATGAATCGTGATATTTCATTTTCAACTTCCAACGCCATTACGGTTGTTATATTTTTTAAAGTCAATGGAATGTGCGTTAAAAATGATATGGTACTGTTTAATCTGCATAGCCTTTGCTAAGGAAGATATGGTTAACCTTCTATTTTGGTGAGCAAAGAATATTCAGGCTATGGGCCAAATTGGCAGTAGAAAGTGTTTTAGGTTTTGTGTTGGCAGAAGCTTGGCGGGAAACTGGCAGTGCGTATGGGGACATAATGAGTTCGATGAAGCACGACGCACCTGAGCTACAACTGAACAGCTTGCTGGCTGATGACCGGAAGCCCTTAACCCTCAGATGATCTGTTTTTCGCTGCATCGTTGCTTCATGTCTAATCTCCGTATGTACTTGGTTGGACGCTAGCGTCTGGTGTCATTCACTAGGGGTGGGGCGTCGATTACCGACCACATTGTCAGCCCTTCGTTGATGGGGGGCGCACACTGCATCGGTCTATAAGGGGGGAGAAGTTCTCCGGCCATGCGCCGCTGATCGTGGATTACGCGCTGGAGCTGCCAGCCTGAGCGCTGCCGGGCGCTGCTTGATGAATTTGTGTTGAGCCGGTTGCGATTGCTAACACATCGCAATGATTGTTTTCACCGGTGGCAGGCTGCCGGGACTAGGATGAAGGCATCGGGGCAGATTGCCTGCGGCGTTTTCGGCATGCCGCAGGTGAGCGTGAACAACACTTATCTCAGGACGCGCCATGAAACATCGTCTGCTGTTTTGCTTGCTGGCATTGACCGCCGCCACCCGGGCGCTGGCGGCCAATGTCGGTATTTCGGTCAATATCGGAGAGCCGGGCTTCTACGGCCAGCTGGATATTGGTGATTATCCGCCACCGGCCTTGTTGTACCCGCAACCGGTGATTGTCCGTCCGGTGGTGGTGGCACAGCCACCCATCTACCTGCGGGTTCCACCGGGCCATGCCCGGCACTGGGATCGCTATTGCAGCCGTTACCATGCCTGCGATCGCCGGGTGTATTTCGTGCAGGACCAGTGGTATCGCCAGGAATATGCGCCGCGCTACCTGCGCGAGCACCCGCATGGTCACCATGACAATGGTTGGCATGAGGGCGATGACCACCGCGGGCATGGACCACGGGACGGACGTCCGGGCGAGCCCTGGCCGGACCAGGGTGGACCAGGTCGCCACTGAGCTTGTCGTTTTCCCTTGCACACCGCCGGTCATGCCGGCGGTTTTGCATTCTGTGGCAAAGCGTTCTAGCCTGTGCTCTGAATGACAAACCCGTCCTGGCAGACAGGGCGCAACCACGGTGCAGCATGAGTACGCCTGATGCACCGGTAACAAGCAAGGGTGATGATGCTGGACGATGATGATGTGGTGCTGATTACCGTGCCCGGGTGGGGTAATTCCGGTGACAAGCACTGGCAAACCCTGTGGGAGCTGACCTACCCGTTGGCGCGGCGCGTGCATCAGCAGGACTGGCTGTACCCGGAGCGCGAGGCATGGGTGGCGGCGCTGGATCAGCTGGTGCGGGACACGCCTGGCCGTATCGTGCTGGCAGCGCACAGTCTGGGCTGTCATACCACGGTGGCCTGGCTGCGCACGGTGGATTTCGTTACCCAGCGGCGCATCAAGGGTGTGCTGCTGGTGGCACCACCGGCACTGCCGATTACCGAGGCAAGGGCGCGCTCCAGTGGCGAACTGCCGGCTGCTGCGGCCATGCCGGCGTTTACCGGTTTCGAACAGCCTGACGCGGGCGCATTGCCGGTTCCGGCGGTGATGGTGGCCAGCCGGGATGATCTGTTTTGTGATTTCGCCACTGCCGAGTCCATGGCCTCAGGCTGGGGGGTACGTTTGCTGGATGCCGGCAAGGCCGGTCACATGGGCAGCCATGCCGGGCTGGGAAGCTGGGCGGCCGGCCAGCAGTTGTTGCAGCGTTTCATCCTGGCCTGAACTGGCCTGTGACGAAAAACCGCCGTCCCGGATAGCGAAGACGGCGGTTTTTTCATGGTGGTAACTTAGTTAACTTAGCGGGCGACAGGGCGCTCCGGGTCGCTGCACCATTCGCTCCATGAGCCCGGATACAAGCGGCTGCCGGTCAGCCCGGCATGTTCCATCGCCAGCAGGTTGTGGCAGGCGGTGACGCCGGAACCGCACTGATGCACGATTTCCTCCGGGCTGGTGCCTGCCAGTACGGCCTCCCATTCGCTGCGCAGGGTGGCTGGGTCCTTGAAGCGGCCGTTGCCATCCAGATTGTGCTGGAAGAAGCGGTTGCGTGCGCCGGGGATGTGGCCGCCGACCGGATCCATGGTTTCGCCTTCGCCACGGAAGCGCTCCGGACTGCGGGCATCCACCACGACAAAATCCTGTTCTTCCAGATTGGCCAGTACCTGATCGGCATCGACAGTTTCGATCAGGCTGGCCTTCACCGGGAAGCGGCGCGGCATATGGCGCTTCTTGTCGGTTTCCAGCGTGGCACCGGCCTGTTGCCAGGCCTGGATGCCGCCATCCAGTACCGCCACCGCAGCATGGCCCAGCCAGCGCAGCAGCATCCAGGCGCGGGCGGCGTACATGCCTCCGGCGTCGTCATAGCACACTACTTGCACATCGGCGGTAATGCCGGCGGCACCCAGGTCCACTGCCAGACGCTGGCCGTCCGGCAGCGGGTGACGGCCATTGCTGCCGGTTTTCACACCGGACAGGTGGTAATCCAGGTTGAGGTAAAGGGCACCGGGAATATGGCCGGCTTCGTAAGCATGCGAGCCGTATTCCGGGTCGGTCAGCTGGAAGCGGCAGTCGAGGATGACGGTGTGTTCCGGGTCCAGTGTCTGTAACTGGGCCGGGCTGATGAGGGTGGTGTACATCGGCAACTCCTGTGTGAGTGGTGGGCGGGTCGGGTCGACCTGCCGGTCTCGGGAGGAGCCGCTTACGAGCCGGCCCAGGGGCCGGCTTGAAAGCGGTTCCGCGTCATCGCTGGTGGTGTTTGCCACCAGCATGATCGCTCTAGCCTACACAGAAGCCATGGCCGCGGGCAAGTTGCCGGGGATGGCGCGCTCAGCTGGCAGCTTGCTGCAAGAGGGCAGTGCGCAGCAGCCCGGCCAGTTGCGGCTGGCTGTGGTCGGCCCCTTCGCGCTGTGGGCTGGCCCAGATCGGGCTGGGGAAATGGGCATCATCGGCAAAGCGCGGAATCACATGCCAGTGCAGGTGCGGCACCACATTGCCCAGGCTGGCCAGATTGATCTTGTCTGGCTGCATGACGTGGCGGATGGCCTTTTCGGTGCGCAGTACCCAGTCAAGCACATGGGCGCTGTCGGCCGGAGGCAGGTCACTCATTTCGCGTACGTGCTGTTTCCAGATGACGCGGCAAAAGCCGGGATAGCCGGCTTCTTCTACCAGCAAGACCCACAGTCGGGCATCTTCGTACAGCAATTCGCCGGCAGGCAGGGTGCAAAGCGGACAAGTCATGAGCGGATCGCCTTATTCTGTTGAAGGATGTCGCTCATTCTACCGTGCCACGGCCTTGCGGTTTTTTTTCGTCTGTTATACTGATTCCACTGTCCGCATGTTCAGTCCTGTCATGCGGAATGGCTATCCTGTACAAGACATCCCGTCGCTAACCCCCTGGAAATACTGTGTGAATCTGGTTCAGAACCTGATGGTGATTGCCGTACTGATTTTGATCAGTGCCTTCTTTTCCGTATCGGAAATCTCGCTGGCGGCGGCACGCAAGATCAAACTGCGGCAAATGGCCGAAGAGGGCGACGTGCGTGCCGAACGCGTGCTGGCCTTGCAGGCGCAGCCGGGCTTGTTCTTTACCGTGGTGCAGATCGGCCTGAATGCCGTGGCCATCATGGCCGGTATCATGGGCGAGGCGGCCTTTACCCCCTATTTTGCCCAGGCACTGCATCTGGTGTTTTCCGCCGACTGGGTGGAGCGGGTCAGCTTTCTGCTGTCTTTCGTCACCGTCACGGCGCTGTTCGTGCTGTTTGCCGACCTGATGCCCAAGCGCTTGGGCATGTCGGCACCGGAGCAGATTGCGGTGCGCGTGGTACGGCCGATGCAGGCCTGTGTCCGGCTGTTCATGCCCTTGGTGTGGCTGTTCAACAGTCTGGCCAATGCCTTGTTCCGTCTGTTTGGCCTGCCCACGGCGCGGCCGGACGACCTGACGCCGGACGATATCGTGGCGATGATGGAAGCCGGGGCCGAGGCCGGGGTATTGCAGGAGCAGGAACATCATCTGATTGAAAACGTGTTCGAGCTGGAAAGCCGCACCGTGCCGTCGTCGATGACCGCGCGCGAAAGCGTGGTGTATTTCACCCTGCAGGAAGAAGAAGCCAGCATCAAGCGCAAGATTGCCGAATGCCCGCATGCCAAGTATCTGGTGTGTGACGGCGTGGTGGATGCTGTCGTTGGCTATGTGGATTCCAAGGACATCCTGACCCGGCTGGTGAACCAGCAAAGCGTGTCGATCAAGCGTGAGCTGACCATCCGCAATGTGCTGATCATCCCGGACAGCCTGACCCTGTCCGAGCTGCTGGAGCGCTTCAAGGCCTCACGCGAGGACTTTGCCGTGGTGATGAACGAGTACGCGCTGGTGGTGGGCATCATCACCCTGAATGATGTGATGAGCACGGTAATGGGCGACCTGGTGTCGCAAAGCCAGGAAGACCAGATCGTGCAGCGTGATGCCGACAGCTGGCTGGTGGATGGCGCCTCGCCGGTGGAAGATGTGCTGCGCGCGCTGGATATCGATGGCTTTCCGGATGACGAGAACTACGAAACCATTGCCGGTTTCATGATGTACATGCTGCGCAAGATTCCCAAGCGCACCGACCATGTCGAGTACGCCGGCTACAAGTTTGAAGTGGTGGACATCGACAATTACCGTATCGACCAGCTGCTGGTCACCCGTGTGCAGGCACCAGCTCCGGCTGGTGGCTGAGGCGGTTACGAACGCTTACACGGGCTTACAAGAGTCTCACAGACGCGCAGCTCTCCCCTCCCTAAGATGCAGTTCATGGAGACAGCAAACACGCTGCCCCCGGAACCCAACAAAGTCGCCTTACGGGAGAATGACCATGAAAAAGATCGCCGCCCTTGCCCTTGCCGCCGTGTTTGGTCTGGCTTCCGCTGCCGGTTTTGCTGCCGATGCCTCTGCTCCGGCTGCCAAGCCTGCAGTCGCTGCGCCGGCCAAGGCCCATGCCAAGGCACACCATGCCAAGAAAAAACATCATCAGGTGAAGAAGGCCCGCAAGGCCGCTTCGGCACCTGCCGCACAAAAGGCACAAGCTGCCAAGAAGCATGTGCACAAGCATCACCACCGCCATGCGGTGAAGCATCACCAGCATGCCCCGCGCAAGCTGAACCAATAAGCCATAAGCCGCTCAGCGGCAGCTCACTCGCAGTATGTAGTGCTCAAGCAAGAGGAGGCGCAAGCCTCCTCTTTTTTTGTGACTGTCCGCTTATGCAGGATCAGACGGTGGGACCAGGGTTGGCATGGCATGAAAAAACCGCAGGCCGGAGCCTGCGGTTTGTAAGGTAGTACCAGGGTGATGGCTTACAGCAGCACGCGTTCGATACCACCGTTGCGGGCTTTTTCCACGTAGTCCTTCATCCAGTTCTTGCCCAGGATGTGCTTGGCCATTTCCACCACGATGTAGTCGGCTTCGGTGCCGGTATCCGGACTGTAGCGCGACAGGCCCTGCAGGCAGGACGGGCAGGAGGTCAGAATCTTCACCGGCTGTTCGGTCGCACCGATCTTGGCCAGATCCTTGTTGATTTCCTCTTCCTTGCGCGAACGCACCTGGGTGGCAATGTCCGGACGGCTGGCGGCAAAGGTGCCGGATTCACCGCAACAACGATCACTCAGGGTTACGCCGCCGCCCAGCAGCTTGTTGGCCACGTCCAGCGGCTGGTAGGCCTTCATCGGGGTGTGGCAGGGGTCGTGGTACATATACTTCTGACCGCCAATGCCATCCAGTTTCAGGCCCTTCTCCATCAGGTATTCATGGATGTCGATGATGCGGCAGCCCGGGAATATGTCCTCGAAGCGGTATTTCGCCAGCTGGTCGTAGCAGGTGCCACAGCTCACCACCACGGTCTTGATGTCCAGATAGTTCAGCGTGTTGGCCAGGCGGTGGAACAGCACGCGGTTTTCCGTGGTGATGGCCTCGCCCTTGTCGGCGTAGCCTGCCGACGTTTGCGGGTAACCACAGCACAGATAGCCCGGCGGCAGCACCGTCTGGGTGCCGACATGCCACAGCATGGCCTGAGTGGCGAGGCCTACCTGGCTGAACAGGCGTTCCGAGCCGCAGCCGGGGAAGTAGAACACCGCTTCGGCATCTTCCGCCACCTGCGGGTTGCGGATGACCGGCACCACGTTGGCGTCTTCCACATCCAGCAGCGCACGGGCGGTTTTCTTGGGCAGGCCGCCCGGCATCGGCTTGTTGATGAAGTGAATGATTTGTTCCTTCACCGGTGCCTTGCCGACGGTGGACGGCGGCTGCTTGGTTTGTCCGCCGGTCAGGTGCAGCTTCTTGCCCACGCTGTAACCCAGGCGCTGCGCCTTGTAGGCAAAACCGACCAGGCCGCCACGAATGGCCTTGATGGTGGACGGGTCCTTGACGGTGAGGAAGGCCATGCCCAGCGCGGTACCGGGGTTGAAGCGCTTGTTACCGGTCTTGCGCAGGAAGTTGCGCATGGCGACAGACACATCGCCGAAGTCGATCTTCACCGGGCAGGGTTTCACGCAGCGGTGGCATACCGTGCAGTGGTCGGCCACATCGGACAGCTCGTCAAAGTGCTTCAGGCTGACGCCACGGCGGGTTTGCTCTTCGTACAGGAAAGCCTCGGTCAGCAGGCCGACGCCCAGAATCTTGTTGCGCGGGCTGTACAGCAGGTTGGCGCGCGGTACGTGGGTGGAGCACACCGGCTTGCACTTGCCGCAACGCAGGCAGTCCTTGACGCTGTTGGAAATGGCACCGATGTCGGATTGTTCCAGAATCAGCGATTCCGCACCCAGCAGCGAGAACGACGGGGTGTAGGCCATGGTGAGGTCGGCACCCGGCAACAGCTTGCCGCGGTTGAAATGGCCCTTGGGGTCCACGCGCTGCTTGTAGGCGCGGAAGGGGGCGATTTCCTCTTCGGTGAGGAATTCCAGCTTGGTGATGCCGATGCCGTGCTCGCCGGAAATCACGCCGTTCAGCCTGCGTGCCAGTTGCATGATGCGTGCCACCGCCTTGTGCGCGGTTTGCAGCATGTCGTAGTCGTCGGAGTTGACCGGCAGGTTGGTATGCACATTGCCGTCACCGGCATGCATGTGCAGCGCCACGAACACACGGCCGCGCAGTACTTTCTGGTGCAGTGCGTGCACGGCGTCCAGAATCGGCGCGTCGGCCTTGCCGGAGAACAGGTTTTCCAGATCGCTCAGCAGCTCGTCCTTCCAGCTGACGCGCAGCTGGAAGTCGCGCATGGCGATGAATACGCTGGACGGGCTGGCATTGGCATCCACCAGCGGCGCATCCGGCCACAGGCTGCGGTACTGGGCAAACGGCGCATCCAGATTGTCCAGCAACCACTGCCAGCGCTGACGCAGGGTGGCAATCAGTTCCAGTGCGGAACTGCGACGCTCGCCGATGATTTCGTCGGCCGAGACGGCACCGCCTTCGGTATCCACCGGCAGGTTGCCTTGGAAGTATTCGCTCAGCGTATCCAGCAGGCGCAGCTTGTTGGCGACGGATAGCTCGATATTGATGCGTTCGATACCGTCGGAGTAATCGCCGAGGCGCGGCAGCGGAATCACCACGTCTTCGTTGATCTTGAAGGCATTGGTATGACGCGAGATGGCCGCAGTGCGCGAGCGGTCCAGCCAGAACTTCTTGCGTGCTTCCGGTGTGACGGCGATAAAGCCTTCGCCGGTACGGGCATTGGCAAAGCGCACCACCTGGCTGGCGGCTTCGGCCACCGCGTTTTCATCGTCGCAGACAATGTCAGCCAGCAGTACCATTTTTGGTCTGCCCTTGCTCTTGGCCTTGGTGGCATAGCCCACGGCACGCACATAGCGCCAGTCCAGGTGTTCCAGGCCTGCCAGCTGTACACCGGCTGCATGGCCGGCACCACCGGGCTTGAAGTAGTCGGTGATTTCGACGATGGCCGGGGTGGCCTGGGCCACGGTGCCGAAGAATTCCAGACACACGGTGCGCGTGTGTGCCGGCATGCGGTGCAGCACGAAGCGCGCGCTGGTGATGATGCCGTCGGTGCCTTCTTTCTGCACGCCGGGCAGGCCGGCCAGGAATTTGTCGGTCACGTCCTTGCCCAGGCCGACCTTGCGGAAAGTGGGGCCGGGGATGTCCAGTTGCTCGGTGGACAGGACGGTCTTGTCGTCTTCCTTGTAGCGGGTGATGCGGAAGCTGGCCACGTCCACATCGTGGATCTTGCCGTAGTTGTGGCCCACCCGTTCGATAAACATCCAGTTACCGTTGGGGTCCACCATTTTCCAGCTGGCCAGGTTGTCCAGCGCGGTGCCCCACAGCAGGGCTTTCTTGCCGCCGGCATTCATGGCGACATTGCCGCCAATACAGGAGGCTTCGGCGGAGGTGGGGTCCACGGCAAATACCAGACCGGCAGCACTGGCTGCCTCGGCCACGCGGGCGGTGACCACACCGGCACCACACTGGATGGTGGCGCGCTGGCCATCCAGGCCGGGCAGGGCGATGTATTCCACACCGTTGTGCTGCACCAGCTTTTCGGTGTTGATCACGGCGCTGCGGCGGTCCAGCGGCACGGCACCACCGGTGTAGCCGGTACCACCGCCACGCGGGATGATGGTGAGTTCCAGCTCGATCAACGCCCGCACCAGTGGCGCGATTTCCTCTTCGGTATCCGGTGACAGCACCACGAAGGGGTATTCCACACGCCAGTCGGTGGCGTCGGTCACGTGCGAGACACGAGCCAGGCCATCAAACAGGATGTTGTCGCGGCGGGTGTGGCGGCTGAGCTTTTTCAGGATGGCCTGACGCAGTTCGCGGGTTTCGGCAAATTGCTGCTCGAAAGCGTTCACCGCCTGGCGGGCGGCGGCAATCAGCTGGCCTACCTTGTCATTGCCTTCGCGGCGCTTTTCCACTTCCTGCAGGCGGTGGTGCATGGCTTCCACCAGCGCGGACAGGCGCTTGGGGTTGTCCAGCAGGTCGTCTACCAGGTAGGGGTTACGGTCCACTACCCAGATATCCCCCAGCACTTCAAACAACATGCGGGCAGAACGGCCGGTCTTGCGCTCGCTGCGCAACTCTTCCAGCAGCGCCCACATGGGTGCGCCCAGAAGCCGGATGAAGATTTCCCGGTCCGAATACGATGTGTAGTTATAGGGGATCTCGCGTAGACGCTGCTGGATGGTGGTGGTCATGGTCCGTGCTGCTGTAATTGTTTGAATACATTAGCGGCTAGTTTAGCCCAATTGCTGCGTTGCGAAAAATGCCGTTCACGTCATTTTTACATTTTGATATCAAGATACCGACCTGTTCTGGATGTTGTCCGACAAAACAGGCCCGTCGGCCTTAAGGTATTGCCACAAAAGGAAAAGCCCCTGTTATTAGCAGGGGCTGTGGTGTTTTGGCGGCAGTTTCACTGCTGTGTGACAGCCAGCTGTGCAGCCAGACGCACGGCTTCGTACAGGCTGCCCGGATCGGCCCGGCCGGTGCCGGCCAGGTCCAGCGCCGTGCCGTGGTCCACCGAGGTGCGGATGATGGGCAGGCCCAGTGTGATGTTGATGCCGGCCCCGAAGCTGGCGTGCTTGAGCACCGGCAGGCCCTGGTCGTGGTACATGGCCAGTACCGCATCAGCAGTGGCCAGCTTGTCCGGGTTGAACAGGGTGTCAGCCGGTAGCGGGCCGATCAGCTGCATGCCTTCGGTACGCAACTGTTGCAATACCGGTTCGATGACGTCGATTTCCTCACGTCCCATGTGGCCGGATTCTCCGGCATGCGGGTTGAGGCCCGCCACCAGAATGCGCGGATTCTGCAGCCCGAACTTGTGCTGCAAATCGTCATGCAGGATGCGGATGACGGCTTCCAGCTCCGGCTTGGTGATGGCGTCGGCCACGGCACGCAGCGGCAGATGGGTGGTGACCAGCGCCACCCGCATGCCGGCCCCGGCCAGCATCATCACCACGCGCGGGGTGGAGGTGTGTTCTGCCAGATATTCGGTATGGCCACTGAATGGCACGCCCGCATCGTTGATCACGCCCTTGTGTACGGGCGCGGTTACCATGCCGGCAAACTCACCGGACAGACAGCCGGCAATTGCTGCGTCCAGCGTATTCAGCACATAACGGCCATTGCGCTTATCCAGCACGCCAGGGGTAACCGGTGCGGCCAGCGGCACATGCAGGACTTCCAGCGTACCGGCTGCGGGGGCTGGCTGACCGGACTGGTAAGGCTGGAATGACAGCTGGTGCAGGCCCAGTTGCAGTGCGCGCTGTTGCAGCAGGGGCAGGTCGGCAATCACCACCAGCCGGGCATCTACCGTGAGGCGGCCCAGGGTGAGTACCAGATCCGGGCCGATGCCGGCCGGTTCTCCGGCGGTGACTGCCAGCAGGGGGCGTGCCGCAGTCATGGTTTACTTGTCGTCCAGGCGCTGTTCGACAAAGGCGGAATCACGCAGCTGACGCACCCAGTCCAGATAAGCCTGGTCCAGCTTGCGCAGGCGCAGTTGCTGCTTGATGGTCTGGCGTTCTCTATCGGCGGAGACATCCTGGTTGCGCTTGGCATCCACCAGGATCAGGTGCCAGCCAAACGGGCTGCGTACCGGCTCGGACACAGTGCCCACCGGCAGGGCCAGCATGGCTTTTTCGAATTCCGGCACCATGTCGCCCTTGTTCACCCAGCCCAGATCGCCGCCTTTGACATTGCTGCCGTCTTCGGAATACAGCTTGGCCATCTCGGCAAACTTGGCACCGCGCAGAATACGGTCGCGGATTTGCAGGATACGGTTCTTGGCGTCGGTATCCGACACCGCTTCATTGGTACGGATCAGGATGTGCGAGGTGTGGTATTGCTCGACCACCAGCGGCTGGTTGCCGCCACGCTTCTCGATCAGCTGGAAAATCATGAAGCCTTGCGGGGTGCGAATGACACCGGTGTGCTGGCCCGGGTTGAGGCTGTCCAGCAGTGACACGAATTCCTGCGGCAAGGTGGCGGCAGGACGCCAGCCCAGATCGCCACCCTTGATGCCGTTCGGTGCGTCGGAGTAAGTGGCTGCCACCTTGGCAAACGGCTGCTTGTCATTCAGCTCGGCCAGTGCCTTGCTGGCCTTGGCCGCCAGGTTGTCCAGCTGCTTGGCGTCGGCGCGCTCCGGGGTGCTGACCAGAATGGTGGCCAGGTGGTATTCGTTGCGATTGGCACTCTGGGCACTTTTCAGTACCTGATCCACTTCGCTGTCAGTCACGTTGATGCGCGAGCCGATTTCATTGTTTTTCAGACGCGCCAGAATGATTTCGCGGCGGATTTCCTCACGGAAGCGGGCAAACGGCACGCCTTCCTTGGCCAGCTGGGCTTGCAGGCCTTTCACGTCCAGCTTGTTCTGCTTGGCGAGGTCGGCAATGGCCAGGTCCAGGTCATGGTCATCCACGCGGATGCCGTTGCTGTTGGCGTATTCCAGCTGTGTCTGCTCGGTAATCATCTGCTCCAGCACCTGATGCGCCAGAACGTCACGCGACGGCGGGGTGACATTCTGCCCCTTCAGTTGCTGGATGACGGCATCAATACGGTTTTGCAGGTCCAGATTGGTGATGACGGTCTTGTTGACCACCGCCACGATGCGATCCATTTCATTGACCGGGGTGGCCGGTGCTGCGTGGGTCGTCTGGACGAGTGTTGCAATCAACAGAGCAAGCAGGGTTTTTTTCATGGTCAATTGGATCGGATATCGGAAATGTTGGAGTAGCCCGGGATGGCCAGCTTAAGGTCGGATGTCGGGCTGCTGCCCAGACTGCCCAGACCACGCAATTCCAGCTGGAAGAAAATACCGGTGCTCTTGGAGGCGGTGGAAATGGTGGTTGCCAGGGTGTTGGTACGTTTCACCACCACACGCGCCGTCCAGCAGCCGTCGTTGTACTCTACCCCGAGCAGATGCTCAAGTGGCTTGCTGTCGATCAGGGAATAACTTTCCCGACCCACCGCATACCATTGCCGCACGATAGGCCATTGCACACCCAGGTCCACCATGCGTAATGGGCCGTATTGCGTGGTATCGCCAATTTGGTCGTAACGGCCATAGCGGTAGCGCAGGCTGACGGTTTTGCCCGGAGCCGGGTTGTAATGCACTTGCATGTTGTAGCGCTGGGTTTTGGACAGATCCTGGTTGTACTCATAGGTACTGTCCAGACGCCAGGCCTGGTTGAGATCGCCGCCCAGGCTACCCAGCAGGCCCTTGCTGTTGTTCTGCAGGGTGATCTGGTCGCCATACAGCGAGGTGTCTTCATTCCGGAAGTAATACCGCTGACCCAGCATCAGGCGCAGTCGTTCGATACCGGTTTCTGCGCTGATCAGGCGGCTGGTCAGGGCTGCGGTCAGCTGGTTGGCCGCATTGATGCGGTCCCAGCCGGAGAAACGGTTTTCCGAGAACAGCTGGGCGAAGTTGAAGTCGTTTTCCGAGCTGTCAAAGTTCGGAATCTTGCTTTGGTCCTTGGCCGGAATGTAGACGTAGAACAGACGCGGTTCCAGCGTTTCTACATAATTGCTGCCATTGAAGCTGGTGTCCCGCTCGAAGCGCAGGCCCGAGTCGGTGCTGAAAATCGGCAAGGTACGGGTGATGGTGCTGCCTGGTGTCGTATTGTTACCCAGCGGATTCAGGTCGTACTTGGTGTAATTGACGCCGAACTTGGGGCGGAAGAAGCCCCAGCTCTTGTCCAGCAGATTCCAGGTGACACTGGGATAGGCGACAAAGCGGTCACCGGTCTGCAAGGTGGGGTGCGAGAAACGCGTCAGGTCGCCTTGCAGATTGAAGCTGAAACCGGATGGCAACTGCTGGTTGGCTACCAGGGTCAGCTGCGGTACGCGGGCATAGGGCTGGTCGGCCGGAATCAGCGGGTCTTCCAGCGTCTGGTAGCGCTGCACGCGCAGCATGGCTTCCAGATTACCGCCTTGCCAGCTGGTGTTGTACTTGGTCCAGGCCTGGCGCAGCAGGTTGACATTGATGGCCTGCAGGGTGCGGTCACCAAAATCGTCGAAGTATTTCGTGTCGGAGACGTAGTTGTAGTCGTAGCCAAAGGTCAGCCCCGGCAGCAGGTTTTGCTTGTGAGTGGCATACCAGGCGTAGCGATTGGTGTGGGTCAGCTTGTCGTTGCGCAGCTGCTCGGTATAAATGCTGCCCTCGTAGTCCGGCTCCAGGTAACGGAACTCACCGGCCAGCATGGTGCCCCGCTTGAGGTTGATGTGCGGAGTGAGGGTGGCATCGAAATTGGGCGCAATATTCCAGTAGTAGGGCAGCGCAATGTCAAAACCGGTGGTGCCGGAACGGAAGGTGGGTGTGAGCAGGCCGGATTTGCGGCTGCCATCCAGCGGGAAGTCGATCCAGGGTGTGTACAGGATGGGGACGCCCTGGAATTCCAGCCGGGCATTGCGGGCAACACCGATATTGGTGGCGTAGTTCAGGTCTAGCGTGGAGGACTTCAGATACCACGAGTCATCCCCCACCACGCAGGAGTTGACCCTGCTGTTGATCAGGCGGTACTGGTCCGGCCCGGTGAACTGGGCCTCACTGCCATCGCCACGGAAGGCAATGCCGGATTGCGCCAGGCTGCGCTTGGCACCGCCGGGCTTGTTATTGGTATCCGGGCTGCCCATCTGGAAGGAAGGCTGCTGGGCCGAACCGGTATGTTCGTCCATCCAGTAGTCAAGCGTGGTGCCGGTGACAACGTCCTTGTCACGCGTCAGGCGGAAGTGGTTGCCCGCCTTCACCCGGTTCTGTTGCTGGTAGTAGTCCAGCCAGTCCGCTTCCAGGGTCTGGTTGTCGCGAATCACCACTACATCGCCACTGGCTTTCAGCTTGTCCTGCATCTGCCCGTCCATGTGGTCGGCAGTGACATGCGTCTGCCCCTGGGTGGTGGGCGTGGTATTAAGCGTGTCTGCGGCCTGGGCGGCAGAAACCGAGAAAGCGGCTGCCAGAGCCAGCGTCATTTTCGTGGGCTGCAGTTTGAGCATGCACAAAGCCATATCGTGTGGACAGGTGAGCAGGTTAAAATCAGCAGATTCTATCAGCATCGTGACGAACCGACATGCAACGTTTGGAACAACTCAAGAGCTGGCTTGACAGCCTGTATCCGCAAACCGACATCATGGTGGAGTTTGCCGCGGCCGACGCCGACTTCCGTCGCTACTTCCGTGCCCACTTCCCGGATGGCACTTCGCGCATCGTCATGGATGCGCCGCCAGAGAAAATGGACACCGACCCCTACGTGAAGGTTCGTGAGATTTTTGCGGTGGTGAATGTCCCGCAGATCATCGCCCGCGACCGCGAACAAGGCTTCATGCTGCTGGAGGATCTGGGCAAGATCACCCTGCTGGCCGCACTGGAGCATGACACACGTCCGCTGGTGCATCGTCATCTGCTGCTGGAGGCGGTGGATACCCTGCTGGCCCTGCAGCAAGCCAGCCGCCCCGATGTGTTGCCAGAGTACGACGAAGCCTTGCTGCGCCGGGAACTCAGCCTGTTTCCGGAATGGTATTGCGCCAGGGAACTGGGCAAGCCGCTCAATTTCGCGCAGCGCCAGTTATGGGATGCCGGCTGTGAAAAACTGCTGGCGGCCATCCTGCCGCAAAACAAGGTTTTCGTGCATCGCGACTTTATTGTCCGCAACCTGATGCTGACCTCCGGCCACCCTGGCGTGCTGGATTTCCAGGACGCGGTATATGGCCCGATCAGCTACGATCTGGTGTCCTTGCTGCGCGATGCCTTCATCGAGTGGGAAGAGGATTTCGTGCTGGATGTCGCCATCCGCTACTGGGAAAAAGCCCGGGCTCTTGGCCTGCCGGTGCCGGAAAGCGTGGATGATTTCTACCGTGATTTCGAATGGATGGGCGTGCAGCGCCACCTGAAAGTGGCCGGAATCTTTGCAAGACTTTACCACCGTGACGGCAAGGAAAAGTACCGCAGTGAGATTCCGCGCTTCATCAAATACCTCAAACGCACCACCCGCCGCTATCAGGAACTGGCTCCGCTGTATCAGTTGTTGCTGCAACTGGTGGGCAAGGACGAGACCGATGCCGAGCTGCAATCGGCCTACCCGGTACTGAGCGTCAAGGGCTGATGGCGTGGGCATGAAAGCGATGATTCTGGCGGCCGGTCGTGGCGAGCGCATGCGCCCGCTGACCGACCACACGCCCAAACCCTTGCTGCCGGCTGGTGGCAGGCCGCTGATCGAGTGGCATATCCGCCGTCTGGCGGCAGCAGGTGTCCGCCAGCTGGTGATCAACCACGCCTGGCTGGGTGCGCAAATCGAACAGGTGCTGGGCGACGGCAGTCGCCTTGGTGTGGAGATTGCCTACTCGCCGGAGAGTACCGCGCTGGAAACGGCCGGTGGCATTGCCACCGCGCTGCCCTTGCTGGGCGATGCACCTTTCCTGGTGGTGAATGGCGATGTGCTGAGCGATGTCGATTTTACCGCCTTGCAACAACAGGCAGCACAGCTGGATGGCAGAACCCGTCTGGCCCACCTGCTGCTGGTGGACAATCCGCCGCATAATCCGGCGGGGGATTTCGGCCTGCTGGCTAATGGCCTGCTGGCAGCCAGGCCAGATGCGGGCAACGGACTGACCTTCTCCGGCATTGCCGCCTACCATCCGGCCTTGTTTGCCGATACGCCCGCCGGCCAGCCGGCCAAGCTGGCACCGCTGCTGCGTGCCGCCATGGCGGAAGGGCTGGTGAGTGGCAGCCGGCTGGATGGCCTGTGGCTGGATGTGGGTACGCCGGAACGGCTGGCCGAGGCTGATGTCATTGCCGCAGGCTGGGCCGCGTGAGCCGCCGTATTCTGGGGGTGGACCCCGGTAGCCGCATTACCGGTTTCGGGGTGATCGACCTGATAGGCCAGCAACGTCACTATGTGGCTTCGGGCTGCATCCGCACTCCGCAGGGCGCACCGCTGGCCGAGCGCATCAAGGTCATCATCGACGGGCTGTTCGGTGTGATCGATACCTATCAGCCACACGAAGCGGCCATCGAGCAGGTGTTCGTCAACGTCAATCCGGCGGCCACGCTGATGCTGGGCCAGGCGCGTGGTGCCTGTGTTTCCGCCCTGGTGCTGCGCAATCTGGCTGTCTCGGACTACACCGCCTTGCAGGTCAAGCAATCGGTGGTCGGTCATGGCAAGGCGGCCAAGGAGCAGGTGCAGCACATGGTGGTGCGCATGCTCAATCTGTCCGGCACGCCACAGGCCGATGCGGCCGATGCGCTGGCCGTGGCGCTGGCACATGCCAACCTCAGTGGCGGTGCCATCGGTCAACTGGCACGCCAGGGCCTGAAAGTACGTGGCGGTCGTTTGGTATAGAGCAAGCATGGTCGGCAGTTGCTGCGCTATGCTGTGGGCATCGTTCTGACGGAAGCCTGCATGTCTCCCTCTCCCATTACCATCGAACCGCAAGCGGCTGATCTGGCACACCGTCCGGTGCGCTGGTGGCTGGCCACCCGGCCGGCCTTTCTCACCATTACGCTGGCCGGTGTCTTGCTGGGCATCGCCGCCAGCGGCTGGGCGGCATTGCAACAGCACTGGCTGCTGGCGCTGCTGGGACTGATGCTGGCCTTGCTCACCCATGCTGCGGTCAATGTCATCAATGATGTGGCCGACCACCACAATGGCACGGATGCCGCCAATACCGCGCGGCTGTTTCCGTTTACCGGTGGCAGCCGTTTCATCCAGAACGGTGTACTCAGCGCAACACAGATGCGCAGCCTTGCCTATGGGCTGTTTGCGCTGGTGATAGCTGGCGGGCTGTATCTGGTCAGCTTGCGTGGTTTGCCCTTATTGCTGATTGGCCTTGCCGGTGTGTTGCTGGGCTGGGCTTATTCAGCACCGCCCTTGCAACTGAATAGCCGGGGCCTGGGGGAACCGAGCGTGGCAGCCTGTTTTCTGTTGTTGCCACAGGGCATGGCGGTATTGCTGACGGGTGGCTGGCAGAGCACCTTGCTATGGGCCAGCCTGCCCTATGCCATCCTCACCAGCCTGCTGTTGTATATCAATCAGTTTCCCGATCGCGACGCCGACCGGCTGGCCGGCAAATGGCACTGGGTGGTGCGCTTGCCACTGGCGCAGGCCCGCATGGTCTACGGCCTGCTTGTCGTGCTGGCCTATGGCCTGCTGGCCATGCTGCTGTGGCAGCAGCGTCTGCCGCTGTTTGCGGCACTCGGTTTGCTGACCTTGCCGCTGTCCGGCTTTGCCAGCGTGCAGCTGTGGCAGCATGCGGACGAACCGTCACACTTGCGCCCGGCCATCATCGCCACCATCATGGCGGCCAATCTGTATCCACTGCTGCTGGCCGTGGCCTTGCTACTGGCCTGAGCAATCAATTTCACCGGAGTATTTTTGTCATGATCGGACGCCTCAGCGGCACTCTTATTGAAAAACTGCCACCGCAGGTGGTGGTGGACGTCAATGGCGTCGGTTACGAAGTGGATGTACCGATGACGACGTTTTACCAGCTCCCTGCCCTGGGCCAGAAGGCCACGTTGTTCACCCATCTGGTGGTGCGGGAGGATGCCCACCTGCTGTTCGGCTTTGCCAGCAAGGAAGAACGGGAGACCTTCCGCCAGCTGATCAAGGTCAGTGGCATCGGTGCCAAGATTGCGCTGGCCATCCTGTCCGGCATGACAGCGGATGAACTGGCGGTGGCCATTGCCAGTGAGGATATCAAGCGCCTGTCTTCCGTCCCTGGCATCGGCAAGAAAACCGCAGAACGGCTGGTGCTGGAACTGCGTGGCAAGCTGGCCACCGGCAGCAATCTGGCCGTACCAGGTGGCTTGCCGTTTGCCGCCACGCCGGACGAAAAAAGCGATATCGTCAACGCGCTGCTGGCACTGGGTTACAACGAGAAGGAAGCTGCTGCTGCCACCAAGGGCCTGCCTGCCGACGTAACCGTCAGCGACGGTGTGCGCCTCGCTTTGAAGAATTTGATGAAGGGCTAGCCTGCGGCCTGTTGGGTCAGGTGGTAAGATGGACGGATTCAAAATCCAGCCACCACGGCAGTACCCATGATCGAAACCGACAAGCTGATTGGCGGCGCTCCCGAGCGACGCATCGTTACCCAGCAAAGCCTGTCCTCGCAGGAAGAAGCACTGGAACGCGCCCTGCGCCCCAAGCTGCTGGATGAATATGTGGGCCAGAAGAAGGCACGCGAGCAGCTGGAAATCTTCATCGAGGCCGCCAAGCGCCGTGGCGAAGCGCTGGACCACGTGCTGCTGTTCGGCCCGCCCGGCCTGGGCAAGACTACGCTGGCGCATATCGTGGCGCGCGAGATGGGTGTCAACCTGCGGCAGACCTCCGGCCCGGTGCTGGAACGTGCAGGCGACCTGGCAGCCCTGCTGACCAATCTGGAGCCGCACGATGTGCTGTTCATCGACGAAATCCACCGCCTGAGCCCGGTTGTCGAGGAAATCCTCTACCCGGCGCTGGAGGATTACCAGATCGACATCATGATTGGCGAAGGCCCGGCCGCACGTTCGGTCAAGCTGGACCTGCCGCCCTTCACCCTGATTGGTGCCACCACCCGTGCCGGCATGCTCACCAACCCCTTGCGCGACCGCTTTGGCATTGTGGCGCGGCTGGAGTTTTATACCCCGGAAGAACTGACGCGGATTGTCAGCCGTTCTGCCGGGCTGTTGAATGTTACGCTGGCTGACGACGGCGCTTTCGAGGTGGCACGCCGTTCGCGCGGCACGCCGCGGATTGCCAACCGCCTGCTGCGTCGGGTACGCGACTACGCCGAAGTGAAGTCGGACGGCATTGTCACGGCCCAGGTGGCTGATGCCGCATTGGCCATGCTGGATGTCGACCCGGCCGGTCTGGACGTGATGGACCGCAAGCTGCTGGCCGCCATTCTGGAGAAGTTCGGTGGTGGCCCGGTGGGGCTGGACAATGTCGGTGCGGCCATTGGTGAATCCACCGATACCATTGAAGACGTGATCGAACCCTTCCTGATCCAGCAAGGCTATTTGCAGCGCACCCCGCGCGGCCGCATGGCCACGGCGCTGGCATATACCCACTTTGGTTTGCCGCTGAAAGATTAGTCCGATGCAGAAAATCATCATCAAGACCGGCCGTACCTACCCGGCGCTGGCCGAAAAACTGGGCGATTTTGAGCACTGGATTGCCCGTGAATTGCAAGCTGCTCCCGGTGAGTGGCGCGTGGTGGACGTACAGCGTGGCGAAGCCCTTCCTGCGGTGCAGGACTGCGCCGCTGCGGTGATTACCGGCTCCCCGGCCATGGTGAGCGACCGCGAAGACTGGAGCGTGAGCACCGCAGAGTGGCTGCGTCAGGCAGTGGCGCGTGAGCTTCCGGTATTGGGCATCTGTTATGGCCACCAGTTGCTGGCTGATGCCCTGGGTGGCAGCGTGGGCTATCACCCCAAGGGGCCGGAGGCAGGGGTGGTGGAAGTCGACCTGTTACCTGCCGCAGCAGAAGACCAGCTGTTTGCCGGCATGCCCGCCAGCTTCCCGGCGGCGGTCATTCACTGGCAGTCAGTCAGTGCCTTGCCGCCGGGCGCGGTGCGGCTGGCCACCAACGCATTCGAACCCAATCATGCATTCCGCCTGGGTTCGGCCTGGGGCGTACAATTTCATCCCGAGTTCGATCTCGCCGCTACGGACGCTTATCTGGCGCATCTGGCACCCACGCTGCAAGCGGCAGGTCTGGCACCAGAAGCGTTGCGGACACGGTTGTGCCCCACGCCACACGCTGCGGCAGTGTTGCAGCGGTTTGCACGCCTGCTGCAACAGCCGTCGGTCTGAGCGCGGCGCCCCGTACATGAATTGATCTGTTATCTGAACCTGATTTGGTTTTCCAGAAAGGAAGCATCATGTTTTATGCACTGTTTGCTGCCATTGTCGTGGTTGCCCTGGCTACTTCGCTGGCAGTAGTGCGTTTTTTTGACCCCGCCATCGTCAAGATCCTGCGTCGTACTCTGGGACAGGACCTGGCCGATGCCTGGCGCTACTACATCAGCTTTGCCATCGTGGTGGCAGGGATCTCCGGCGGCGTCCGCCCCTGGAATCTGGAGCAGTATCTGCCGCCCACTGCCGGCAAGGGCAGTACCCAGCTGGAACTGACCGGTGCGCGCTGGGTGCTGGAATTGTGGAACGCGCTGACCGAAACCCTGCGCTCGATGGCGCTGGTGATGTTCCTGTTCTTCATCTGCCTGATGATGGCTTATGTGATTGCCCGTGCGCTGGAATTGCGCCGTGCACGCGAGCTGGAAGCTGGTAAAAACGTGGATGCGTCCGGGCAGGAGTGATACGGCACCTGGCCTGCCCTGACTGCAGGCCCGGCTGGCTGTTGCAGATGCAAAAGGCGGCTTGCGCCGCCTTTTTTGTACCTGTCACTCCCCCGAAGCCAGGATTTACAGGGTGACCATATTGTCGCGGTGAATCAGTTCCGGCTCCACCATATAGCCCAGCGTAGCTTCAATCTCGCGCGTGGTTTTCTTCATGATCAGCCGGGCTTCGTCCGAGCTGTAGTTCACCAGGCCGCGTGCCACTTCCAGCCCTTGCGGGTCCACGCAGGCCACCGCTTCACCACGCAGGAAGTCACCCTCGATGGCGGTAACCCCTACCGGTAGCAGGCTGGTACCGCGTTCGCGTACCGCCAGTGCTGCACCATTGTCCAGCACGATGCGACCAGTCAGCTTCAGGTGGTCAGCCAGCCATTGCTTGCGTGCTGCCATGCGGTTGGTCGGTGCCAGCAACTGGGTGCCAATGCCTTCGCCATCGGCCAGACGCGACAGCACATCATGTTCGCGACCACAGGCAATCACCGTGTCGGCACCACTGCGGGCAGAACGCTTGGCGGCGAGGATCTTGGTGATCATGCCGCCGGTGCCCACGCTGGAGCCTGCACCACCGGCCATGTCTTCC
This sequence comes from Aquitalea sp. ASV11, assembly GCF_016429185.1. Lineage (NCBI taxonomy): Bacteria > Pseudomonadati > Pseudomonadota > Betaproteobacteria > Neisseriales > Chromobacteriaceae > Aquitalea > Aquitalea sp. ASV11. Next base: position 17,339 of record NZ_JAELUD010000031.1, on the reverse strand, counting down.
AGTGCGGCATCGCCTGCCTGTGCTTCGTGCACGAATACCGCATCCGGATGCTTGCGCGGGTCGGCAGTGTACAGGCCTTGCTGGTCGGTCAGGATGATCAGCGCATCGGCTTCAATCAGGTTGGTGACCAGTGCGCCCAGCGTGTCGTTGTCGCCAAAGCGGATTTCATCGGTGACCACCGTGTCATTCTCATTGATGATGGGAACGACATTGAGATTGAGCAGGGTGGTGAGTGTGGTGCGCGCATTCAGGTAACGGGTGCGGTCGGCCAGGTCTTCGTGGGTCAGCAGGATTTGCGCGGTTTTCAGGCCAAAAGAGCGAAATGCGGTTTCATAGGCCTGACACAGGCCCATCTGGCCCACGGCAGCAGCGGCCTGCAATTCGTGTACTCCCTTGGGGCGTACCGACCAGCCCAGGCGCTGACAGCCTTCGGCAATGGCACCGCTGGAAACCAGCACCACCTGTTTGCCACGGCGTTTCAGTTCGGCAATTTCAGCGGCCCAGCGCGCCAGCGCCGCCAGGTCCAGTCCCTTGCCATCATTGGTGACCAGGCTGGAACCTACCTTGACCACAATCCGGTTGGCGGCATGAATCACCGAGCGCATACAAAACCCTTCTGCTGCAATAAATGAAGAAGCTGACGAGTTTACCGCAAACCGGACAGCCTGAGCGTGGCTCAGAAGTGGTCGCTATCGCGAAATTCCATCAGCTGGAAGTGGGGGGATTGCTTGTCCAGCCTGGAGGAGCGTACCAGCATGTCACCCTTGTCATCCCACAGGCGGAATTCGCGCAGCCGGCTGAACGGGCGGCCTTGCATCAACAGCAGGGCCGGACGGCGCAGGCTGGCAATGGCAGGGAGGCGCAGGGCAAATTGCGGGGTGTCGCTGGGATGGGTAATGGTGGGAATCACCATGACGGCTTCGGGTTTGGCCGCGATGATTTCCACCCCGCATTCCACATCGACCCCGTCCGGCAGCAAGGATACCCAGCACACCATGCACAACTGGGCGCTGTCGGGTTTGCCCGGATGAGTCAGCAACACAGCTTCGCCGGCGCGCAGGGTCTGACCGCGCGGCTGGCCGCGCAGCAGAAAGCCGGTGGCGCTCTGGTTCACTACCACAAACAGGCTGGGCGGCGGCGGTGCGCGGGTGGTGGGAGGCGGTGCGGCTTCTTCGTTGCCGGCCTGCACCCAACTCATGCCGTTGCTGCGATACCAGATGGCCGGCACGGTGGAAATCAGTTCGATTACTTCCTGGATCGGCAGGCGCTGGTGACGGCGGCGGCGCGGTTGCTGCCATTCTGCAGCCAGCGATTGCAGCAGGTGCAGCTCATCGTAAGTCTGGCTGGGGTTGCTGCTGGTGTTCTGTACCTTGGTCAATTGCTCGATGCTGTGATTCAGCACGGTAATGGCAGGCGCCAGATCCAGCAGATAACACCCGGCTTCCAGGGTTTCTGCCTGGATGCGCAGGAAGCGCGGCGGTTCGTCTCGACCAGCATCCACCAGATAACCATGGGCTTGCCCCTGAATCGCCTCAACCGGGACCAGTCCTGTCTGATGGGCCAGGTCCATGATCAACTGTTTGGCAACCAGTAATTCCGGCATGGACAGCCGGTTGGTGGAGGTCAGCCCCAATAGCAGGATCTGGCGATAAATGGTGGCCGGTGAGTCGTCGTTTTCCAGATGCTTGTCCTGCCAGCCACGCGCCAGGGCAAAGCTGAACAGCTGGTGGCAGTCGTACCAGAAGTGTGCTGGTGGCGGGCTGTAGCTCTGGCAGCAGATGCTCAGCAACTGGCGTGCCGACATCATGGTGTACAACAGCAGTTCAATGCGCTGTTGCTCACGCTCCAGCAAACCCCGTTTGGCCAGTCGCTCGCTCAGCGTGCGTTTGAAGGCAATGAAAATGGCTTCGAACAGGGCTGCACCCAGCATGGCCAGCTGGCGGGTGCGGGGTGCCGAGGTCAGATCGGTCTGGATGATTTCACTTTCCAGCGCGGGATAGTAGCGGTCCAGCCCTTTCAGGTATTGCAGCAGCAGCTTGTGGCGGTTGGCCACTTCCATCGGGGTACGGCTGAGATTGCGCAAGGCATCCAGCATCTGGCGGCCGCATTCATGCAGGTCGGTGTACGGCAAGCGTTCTACCCAGCTGGCAACGCTGTCAGGGTTGGTGTCTACCAATCTCGGGTCCATATCCAGAGCGGGCAAGGCAAGCTGCATCGTGCATCCTGTGGCTAGGCGGGTAAGGTGATGGGTTCTCGCGGGATGACAAACCATATGGATGGTTGATCTGCCATTCCTTGTATCGCTCATGCTATTTGAATCAAGCCCGCCTAGGCAAGGTAATCCTCACGGCAATGCGGTGACCGGCCCGGTCAAAATCGTGTTTTCTTGATGCAGGGCATCCAGCACAGTGCAAGTGGCCTGGAACAGCTGCACCATTTCAGCAGGCTGCATGACATAAGGCGGCATGAAATACACCGTCTTGCCGATCGGTCTGACCAGGCAGCCCAGTTTCAGCATGGCCGAGAAAAACGCTTGTGCAAAGTCGGCGCGCGGGCTTTCTACATCAAACGCCCAGATCATGCCGGTATGGCGGAAGTGATGGACATCTGCCCGTTCAGCCAGTGGCGCCAGAATGTCAGTAAAGGTTGCGGCCAGTTCGCGATTGCGCGCAATGATGTCTTCGTCGGCAAAAATGTCCAGCACGGCCAACGCTGCACTGCACGCCAGCGCATTGCCGGTGTAGCTGTGGGAGTGCAAAAAGCCACGGGTGACATCATCGTGATAAAACGCCTGGTAGATGGTGTCCGTGCTCAGTACGCAGGACAGGGGCAGGAAGCCACCGGTAATGCCTTTGGACAGGCAGAGAAAGTCCGGTTTGATACCGGCCTGCTCGCAGGCAAACAGCGTGCCGGTGCGGCCAAAGCCAACCGCAATTTCATCGGCAATCAGATGCACCTGATACTGATCGCACAGACGGCGCAGTTCGGTCAGGTAGACCGGGTGGTACATGGCCATGCCGGCCGCACCCTGTACCAGCGGTTCCACAATGATGGCTGCCATTTCGCCAGCCTTCTTTGCCAGTACATTTTCCAGTGAGCGAATGGCGGCCATGGCCACATCCTCGGCGCTCTGTCCCGGCCGGGCCTGTCTCGCATCCGGCGATGGCACCCGCACGCCAGGCTTGAGCAGCGGCGCATAAGTGGCGGAGAACAGCGGAACATCGGTGACTGCCAGTGCGCCGGCGGTTTCACCGTGATAGCTGTTATCCAGGCTGATGAAACGGCACTTCTCCGGCTGGCCGATGTTCTTCCAGTAATGAAAGCTCATCTTCAGGGCAATCTCGGTAGCGCTGGCACCATCCGAGGCATAGAAAACATGGCCAAGCCCGGTCAGCGCGGACAGCCGCTCAGACAGCTCAACCACCGGCCTGTGGGTGAAACCGGCCAGAATCACATGTTCCACCTCATCCAGTTGCTGCTTGATGGCTTGCTTGATACGCGGATGGCCATGGCCGAACAGGTTCACCCACCAGGAGCTCACGGCATCCAGATAACGATTGCCGTCAAAATCCTCCAGCCATACCCCTTCGGCTTTGGCGATGGGGATGATGGGCAGGGTTTCGTGGCGTTTCATCTGGGTGCAAGGGTGCCAGACGCTATCGCGGCTGCGGTTCAGCCAGTCCTGGTTGCTCATGAGGGCTCCTGTATGCGGGAATGGCAGGATGCTAACACAGCCAGTCCCGGCAGCTGGAACTGACAAAAAACGTCACATGCTGACAGGCTATGCAAGCTGAGTGATGGTGTACCGCCCTGAAAACACAGTGCGCAGCCACCTGGCACGCTTTCTGCATTAAGTAGCCCGTGCATACCACGGAGAGGGGCATGCGACGCAATAACGGATTTACCTTGATTGAACTGATGATTGTGGTAGCCATCATCGGCATTCTGGCTGCGATTGCGATACCGGCGTATCAGGACTACACCGTTCGGGCGAAAGTGGCAGAAGGCTTGACGTTTGCCGATCATGCCAAGACTTCAGTCAGCGAGTCTTACATTTCGAATGGATACTGGCCTTCAACCAATGCCAGTGCAGGTTTGCCAAGCAGTCTTACAGGCAACTACGTCAGTAATGTACAAGTTGCAGCCAGTGCTGGTGTCAGTGTGATTACCGTTTCATTTAATGCAGCTACTGCTTCGGGTTTACAGCTAACACTTACACCAAGTGTTACAGCTAGTAATGTTGTATCTTGGACTTGTTCCAGTAACGGGCTTTATCCAAACTATTTGCCGGCTAACTGTCGGTAATTTCCAAGGAGTATCAAATGCAAAAGCAAATCCAACAGGGCTTTACCCTGATCGAGCTGATGATTGTTGTGGCAATCATCGGTATTTTGGCTGCCATTGCCATTCCGGCTTATCAGGACTACACCGTACGTGCCAAGGTGTCTGAAGGTTTGGCCGCTGTTGCTGCAGCTAAAACCTCGGTGTCTGAATATGCGATCAGTAATGGTACTATGCCTGGTACAGCTGCTTCTGCAGGCTTCTCTTCTGTTGCAACCAAGTATGTTTCTTCTGTTGGTTACTCGCAAACCAGCAATACTGTCGGTGTGTTGACTGTTACCATGGCTAGTGGTATCGGTGGTAGTGTAACTAGTACAGCGAATGCCTTTACTCTGACTGGTACTCTTGCTAGCGGTACTGTAGACTGGAAATGTGCAGCCAGTACAATTCCTAGCCAGTATCTGCCTGCGAATTGCCGTTGATCATATAGCTTAATTTGTAATTATAAAGGGGTGCTTTTGCACCCCTTTGTTTATTTTGGTGTGGAAGATGAGAAAAATATCTAATTATTTTATTGGGCTAATCATTGTTTTACCATTTTTTAGCTTTGTTAGATTTCCACCTTCCCCTGATTGGTATTTCAGCGCTATTTCCATCGTGGGTTTAGGCGTGGCATTTGTACTGTTTGCATGGAGAAATGTGCGGCTGAACCTCTCGGTGATATCTGTTGGTTTGTTATTATTTCTGTTGGCATGTATCGGGTCTAGGCATGTTGAAGCACCTGAAGAATTGTCGGTGCTATTGTTGTTGTCTCTTTTTTCCCTATATGCAAAGAATGGTATTGATGAAGAAGGTCGTAGTGAATTTATTGTATCGCTTTGCATGCTGTTCTTTTGTGCGTCGTTGGTGCAAGTGTTACTTGGTTATATACAAATAATGGGTTTGGCCCCTTATTTTAATGGATTTGTTGTGTATGACGCTGTAAATCCTCGTGGCAATATTATGGGTAATATTGGTCAGCGAAATCAATATGCTCAATTTTTGACGTGGGGTTTGGTGGCAGCTTGTTATTTGTATTCTATTAACAAACTGCGGGCATTATTTTTCTGGGCTTCAATAGTTCTTTTTTCGCTTCTTATTTCTTGGTCTGGTGCGCGATTGATTTTGCTTTACGGTCTAATGATGTGTTGCCTTTCCTGGATTTGGTTACGTAAAAGTCATGAGGATCAGACGGTGCGGAAAATGGTCTTTGCCATTTCTGGGGCTGTTATTTTAGTAGTGTTAGTGCAGATTTTTAATCACCAGATATGTCAAATTCTTGGTTACATTGGCATGCCGATTGATGCTGAGAGTGGATCTGATCGTGTGATGGCCGCCGGTGTCGGAGCGCGTAGGCGTATCGAGTGGAGTAAGGCTTGGGATATTTTTCTCTCTCATCCTGTTTTTGGTGTTGGTCTGGGTGGTTATGCAGCTGAATCTGTCAGGTTGGAAGCATTCGGAGGATGGCCGAAATCCCCGGAGAGTTGGTTATTCAATAATTCACATAATTTGATCTTCCAGCTATTGGCCGAAACAGGTCTTGTTGGTTTGTTGCCCGTGGCACTATGTTTATTATTGATTTTTATCGGGTATGTGAAATTTGGTGCTAAGAGTGGTGAAAATTTGTTCTTGCTTTCAGTTTTTTGCATTATTGTTATTCATAGCTTGTTTGAATACCCATTATGGTATTTCCCGTTCATACTTTGTTTGGTCGTTGTTGGGGTTTTGGCTCCATTGCCTAGTGTCAATCTGAAGCTTCGTGGTTTTATTGTACGGACAATTGCAGTTTGTGTTGCAGTTCTTTGTTTAGTAAATTTTCTGATTGGTCATGGCGCATATAAGACATTATTTGAGAATCAGCGTCCTACTGCGGATGTTGCTGAAAATGCCAGAAGAATAAAGTCATTGCTTGAGTTGGGTGCGAATCCCTTTTGGCGAGATGATGCTGATATGGAGTTGGTTGCTTATCTTCAGCCGACTAGAGACCAGTTCAACTATAAGATTAATCACTTCGAAAGCCTTGCAGAAATAAGGCCTTATCCTGAAGTGTTATTTAAATTATCCATTTTGCGCGCATTGAATGGACAGACCAAAAAATCTCAGGAGGCACTGGTTTTGGCAATCGCAAATTATCCTGATTTTGTTGATGCTTATGTGGCAAATTATGCACGTTATAATTTCCCGGAAATTGAACCACTAAAGAAAATTGCCAAGCATGCTGCCGAAGAGTATGCCGCGCACGGTGGTAATACGGAGGCTGGCCGTATCGCAGCAGTCATGACTGTCGCCGCCCCCGTTACCCGCAAAGCGCTTTTCTGATCGTCCACAGGCACCGTCGGCCCAGGCTGGCGGTGTCTTCCTGCCGGACATGCGGTATCCTCCTTGTTTTGCTTTCGGCTCCCTTATTTCATCATGTCCTTTCCGACGCTTTCCCGCCGCATGGCTTTGCTGTCGTTTTGCCTGATTGCCATCCTGCCTTTTGCATCCCGCATTCATTTTGTGCCGCTGCCGCAATGGTTTGGCGAGATGAATGTGGTGTGGCTGATGCTGGCTTCCTCCGTATTCCTGCTACCGTCGGCAACTTTGTTTGAACGTGTACCACGCGCCAGCTGGTGGTGTTTGTTGCTCGCACTGCTGTGGGGTGTGCAGCCGCAGCTGGTGCAGGCCCTGTTTCCCGGCATGACCTATGCCACCGCACTGGCCTGGCTGGTGGTGGCCTTGCTGGCGGGGCTGTCCTACAGCCTGCAGCAGGCATTCGGGCCGCGTGACTTTGCCATCTGGCTGGCGCGGGCAGTGATTGTGGGTGGTTTGGTGCAGTCGCTGATTGGCCTGGCACAGCTGACCGGCCTTGCCCACACGCTGGGCCTGTTTTATGACAGTGCCCACCCCACTACCAATATTTTTGGCCATATCGGCCAGCGTAATCAGTACGCGCATTATCTGATGTGGTCGGTGGTGAGCGGGGTATACCTGTTTGCCGTGGACCGCATGGCGCGTGGCTGGCTGGCCTTGCTGGTGGTCTGGTTCGGCCTGATGCTGGCATATGCTGCGTCGCGCACTACGCTGTTGTATCTGCTGGCACTGACCATGCTTGGCTTTGTATGGCACTGGCGCATGCGTAGCCAGGAGTCGCGCCGCCTGATGTGGTCCATGTTGCTGGCCTGTGTGGTGATCTTCGCCGCGCAGTTTGCCTTGCCCTTGGTCAATCACCTGATTTCGCTGTTCACCCATGCCAATGTGACCAATGCCTCCGGCGTGGAGCGGCTGGCGGCCAATGGTGACGATATGGGTTCGCGACGTATTGCCGAAATGACCAAGGCCTGGATGACCTTCAAGGACCACCCCTTGTGGGGGGTGGGTTGGTCGCAATACGCAGCAGAAAGCGTGCGTTTGCAGCCACTGCCACAGTTTGCCAGCGCAGGCTTCAATAGCGGCCTGTTCACCAATTGCCATAACCTGATTCTGCAATTGCTGGCGGAAATGGGCTTGCCGGTCACGCTGGCCGTGGTAGTCGGCTTTGCCTGGGTGGTATGGCCATTCTTCAGCGAGCGTGCCGAAGCTGAAGGCATGCTGGCGCTGGGTTGCATGGCGGTGACGCTGATTCACAGCATGCTGGAATACCCGCTGTGGTATCTGTATTTCCTCGCCATGCTGGTGGTGTTTGCTTCGATGGCACCGGCACGGACTGCGCGTGCCGGCTTGCTGGTTCGGGCAGCCTGGCTGCTGGGTATGGTGTATGTCGGCTATCTGTCGATTGTCACCTGGTCCACCTACAACGAGCTGGTGGGCTTGTATACCCAGACGGATAACCCGGCACGCGATGCCAAGCGCCAGCAGCGCCTGGCGCAGATCATGGATGAGCATCCGCTGTTTGCCTATCACGCCCTTAGCACGCTGGATGATTATCTGACTGCGGATCGCAGCAACCTGACGCAGAAATTGCAGTGGGAAGAACGCCTGACTGCTTTCCGCCCCTATCCGGATGTGATGATGAAAAAGGCGCAGATGCTGGCGCTGGCGGGTAAGCAGGATGAGGCGCGCAAAACCGTGGCCACGGCACTGGCATCCTTCCCGACCTATGCCAAGGATTATCTCGATGGTATTGATGAGGATGTGCCCGAATGGCAAGGCCTGCGTGCCGAGGCACAACGCGTCTTTGACAAGCTGCCAGCCAAGTACCGGGGTGGGGAAGGGGAGTGAGTGTTGCTGCAAACCGCCGACTGTGAGGTGGCGGTTGTATCACTCAGGCGGTAAAGCAGTGAAGAAAATGAAAAAGCCCGCGTCGTTTGGCGCGGGCTTTTTGTTATTGACGGCGACGGCTTAGTCGTCGATCACCACACCTTCACTCAGTGCGGCCTTCATTTTCCCCAGCGCCTTGGCTTCGATCTGGCGAATGCGTTCGGCCGAAACTCCAAACTCGGCAGCCAGTTCGTGCAAGGTGGAACCGCCATCGTCTGCGAGCCAGCGAGCTTCCACAATGCGGCGGCTACGGGCATCCAGAGTGGACAGCGCATATTCGATGCCTTCGGTCTGCAGGTGATCGAAAGCCTTGCGTTCCAGTGCGCGGGTCGGTTCATGGTGGGCATCGGCCAGCCAGTCGATGGGTGCGTAAGACTCATCGTCACCATCATCGGCCATCAGCGCGATATCCTGCCCGCTCATGCGGGTTTCCATTTCACGTACTTCTTCCGGCTTCACGCCAAGGTCTTCGGCAATCTGCTGCGCTTCCTGCTCACTCAGAGCAGAAAAGCTGCTTTTCATGCTACGCAGGTTGAAGAACAGCTTGCGTTGCGGCTTGGTGGTGGCAATGCGCACCAGGCGCCAGTTACGCAGGATGAATTCGTGGATTTCTGCCTTGATCCAGTGCACGGCAAAGGAAAACAGGCGAACACCGCGGCCGGGCTCGAAGCGCTTCACCGCTTTCATCAGGCCGATATTGCCTTCCTGGATCAGGTCGGCTTGTGGCAGGCCGTAACCGGCATAACCACGGGAAATGGATACGACGACACGCAGGTGCGACAGAACCATCTGGCGAGCGGCATCCAGGTCGTTTTCTTCCTGGAAGCGGGTGGCCAGTTCTGTTTCCTGTTCGGGGGTCAGCATGGGAACACTGTTCACCGCCTGGATGTATTGCTCCAGGCTGCCGCTGGACGACGGAACGGGCAAGGCAAATGTTGTGGTCATCAGTGTAACTACCTCCTTGGGTAGTGCTATCTTAGCACTCGCATATAGAGAGTGCTAGCAAGCAAAGGTTCCACCGTCAATGAATTTTTCTATGATGCCGATAGCTTTTTTCAAGTCGCTACCGGGTATTCATCAGGGACGGCCAGTTGTCACCATAAGTGAAAACCGGCCGTGGCGGGAAGGGGAGGATTGTTAACGAGGTTGTATCTGGCGCAGATGATGATCGGACGCCAGGCGGGCTCCCAGCATGGCCAGTATGGCAGAAACGGCCAGTACAACGGCCAGCTCTACCGGCGTCAGGCCACGCAGCGAGACGGCTTCGTTATAAAGCTGGGCAAACTCGTGAATGGCCGGGTTGGCCGTCACCACCAGCCAGCTGGTCAGCCCCCAGGCAGCCAGTCCGGCCAGCAAACCCTGCCACATGGCGTGATACATGAAGGGTCGGCGGATGAAGCTGTCCGGTGCACCAATCAGCTTGGCCACTTCAATTTCGTCACGCCGTGCCAGAATCTGCATCTGCACCGCATTGTAGGTGACCAGCACCAGCGCAATGCCCAGCGCAGCACCCAGAAACCAGGTCAGTTGCTTGCCCATTTCCACCATGCCGTACAGGCGTTTGGCCCAGCGCGCATCAAACTGGGCGGTTTCCACCATGGGCAGGCCGGACAGTTCCTTTTGCAGCATTTCCAGTTCGTGCGGCTCCAGCGTCTTCGGGGTAACCACAAAGGCGTCCGGCAGCGGATTGTCAGTCAGTCCTTCACTTAAGCCAGCCAGCCCATTGCGCTTTTCCAGGTCGGAGAGCGCCTGTTTCTTGCCAATGAACTGGAAACTCTGGATGCGCGGGTGCTTGGTCAGGGTGCTGGAGACAGCAGCCAGGTCTGCTTCTTCGGCAGACTGCTCCATGAAGAGGGTGATTTGCGGCGTGGCGGTCAGTCGGCCCGCCCATTCCTGGATGCTGCTCACACTCAGGTACAGCGATAGCGGCAGGGCCAGCGCAATCGACAACATCAGCAGGGTAAGCAGGCTGCCAAATGGCTGGCGGACAATCTTGCCCAAAGCCTGCCGCGCACTTTGCCAGTTCAGATACAGATAATGTTTCATGCGGCGAACTGCCCTTCTTTCAACCGGATGATACGGCGACCATAGTCTTCCATCAGGGTTTCATCATGGGCGGAAATCACCACGCTGACGCCAACCTGATGGAAGGATTTGAACAATTCCATGATGTCCAGCGCGTATGCGCGGTCAAGATTGGCCGATGGTTCATCGGCCAGCAACAGGCTGGGGCGGTGTACCACGGCACGGGCAATGCACAGACGTTGCTGTTCACCACCGGACAAGCGGATGGGCATGGTTTTCTCTTTTGACAGCAAGCCCACCTTGTCCAGCGCGGCACGTACACGGCGCGCGGCATCGCGGCGGTCAAAGCCGATGATGTCCAGCGGCAACATCACATTGTCGAATACCGAGCGGTCAAACAGCAGCTTGTGGTCCTGAAACACCATGCCGATATGCTGCCGGACATAGGGAATCTGGCTGTTACGCAGCTTGGACAGGTTTTGCCCGCTGACAATCACGCTGCCGCTGGTGGCGCGTTCTATCCCGGCCACCAGTTTGAGCAAGGTGGATTTGCCTGCACCGGAATGCCCGGCCAGAAACACCATTTCACCGGTATCGATGGTAAAGGAAAGGTTCTTCAGGGCCTCGTTGCCACCGGGATAACGCTTGGTGACCTGGTCGAACTGAATCATGCGCTGGATTCCCCTTGATCCGGAAAGACATCACCGGCAGTGGTCTGCCGGTGCTCAAAGATTGTGTTGCTGACTTAGTCGAACAAGGCGTCGACATAGTCCTTGCTGTTGAATGGCCGCAAATCGTCAATGCTTTCACCCACGCCGACAAACCGTAGCGGAATGGGGCGCTGCTTGGCAATGGCGGCAATCACGCCACCTTTGGCAGTGCCATCCAGCTTGGTCAGAATCAGGCCGGTGAGGCCCAGCGCGTCATCGAAAACCTTGACCTGGCTGATGGCGTTCTGGCCGATATTGGCGTCCAGCACCAGAATCACCTCATGCGGGGCATCCGGCAGGGCCTTCTGGATGACGCGCTTCACCTTCTTGATTTCTTCCATCAGGTGCAACTGGGTGGGCAGGCGGCCTGCGGTATCTGCCAGTACGATATCAATGCCACGCGCCGTGGCGGCCTGGATGGCGTCATAACAAACAGCGGCAGCATCACCGCCTTGCTGGGCAATCACGGTGACGTTGTTGCGCTCGCCCCAGGCCATCAGCTGCTCGCGCGCAGCCGCGCGGAAGGTATCGCCAGCTGCCAGCAGCACGCTCTTGCCTTGCTGCTGGTAGTACTTGGCGAGTTTGCCAATGGAAGTGGTTTTACCAGCACCATTCACCCCGGCCATCATGATGACAAACGGCTTCTTGCCGTTGACATCCAGCGGCTTCTCCAGCGGGTGAATCAGCTCGTTCAGCGAATCCTTCAAGGCGCCTTTCAGTTCGCTGCCGTCTTTCAGACCTTTCAGGCTGACGCGCTCGCGCACATCCTTTAATAGATGCAAGGTGGCATCCATGCCCATGTCGGCGGTCAAAAGGACGGTTTCCAGCTCCTCGTACAGATCCTCATCAATCTTGCCGCCACCAAACAAACCGGCCAGCGATTTGCCCAGCTTGTCACGGGTTTTGGAAAGGCCGGCCTTCAGGCGCTCGGTCCAGCTGAGTTTTTTGGCGGGTGCGGTGTTTTCTGCAGCCGGTATTTCCGCTGCAGAAACCGCGCTGGCAACTACCGGGGTAACGGCCTCAGGCTGCACGGCGGGAGCTGGATTGTTTTCCGGTACGGCAACAGGCGATTCGACAGGCGCGCTCTGCGACGGTTCGGTTTGCGGTTCGATAACCGGGTTTTCAACCGGCTTTGGCTTTTTCTTGAAGAAACTAAACATGCGTCTGTGTAGTCTGGGGAAGCGATAAATGGCTAAATTGTATCCTTAAATGAGCAACAGGGCAGAAACGATGGTGATGAAAGCAAAATCAGGGCTGATCCTGGGCATGCTCCTGCTATTGGCGGGCGTGGTGATGGCGGCGCCGCAAGAGACAATACTGCCCAACGGCATGAAGGTAGTGGTGGTACGCGATGCGAGATCACCCGTGGTGGTTTCCCAGTTGTGGTACCGGGTGGGGAGCGTGGATGAGGTCAATGGGCATACCGGCCTGTCACATTTGCTGGAGCACATGATGTTCAAGGGTACGGCCAGCGTTGCGGATGGTGAATACTCCAGACGGATTGCCCAGGCCGGTGGCAAGGAAAACGCCTTCACCAGTCGCGATTACACGGTGTACTTCGCCCAGTTGTCTGCCTACAAACTGCCCTTGCTACTGGAGCTTGAAGCCGACCGCATGGCCAATCTGCAGATAGATGAAGCAGCTTTCCGGCGTGAACTGGAAGTCGTCAAGGAAGAACGTCGCCTGCGCACTGACGATCAGCCCGCCGGCTTGCTGCAAGAAGCACTCTATGCCAACGCCTTTGTGGCAAATCCGGTGCGTTATCCGGTCATCGGCTGGATGGATGATCTGCTCCATGCCCGGGCAGATGACCTGCGACAGTGGTACCGCCAGTGGTATGTGCCAAACAATGTCACCCTGGTGATTGTCGGTGATGTCGATCCGCCTCGTGTATTTGAGCAGGTCAGGCATTACTTTGCCGGTCTCCCGGCCAAAGCATTGCCCGCACGTAATCCGCAGCGCGAACCCTTGCAGCAGGGCGTCAAGCGGGTGGAGCTGAGTGCGCCGTCACAGTTCAATTATCTGAGCATGGCCTGGCATGCGCCCGGGTTCAGGCCCGGGGCGGATGGTCAGGCTTATGCCTACGCCCTGTTGGAGGCCGTGTTGTCGGGAGACGCCGCTGCACGGCTGTCTAGTCAGATGGAAAGGGGAAAGGCGCTGGCACATGCGGCAGCTGCCGATTACAGCATGCTGGGCCGGGGCGAGGCCTTGTTTGTCATTACCGCCACACAAGCACGTGGCAGGCAGCCGGCAGAACTGGAAGCTGCCATCCGTCAGCAGCTGCGGGATATCGTCGAGCGTGGTGTCAGCGAGCAAGAACTGGCACGTGCCCGGCTACGGCTGGATGCGGATGAGATTTACCAGCGTGATTCACTGTTTGCCCAGGCCATGCGCATAGGTACGCTGGAGTCTGTCGGCTTTTCCTGGCGTGACGCCGATCGCATCCGGCAGCAAATGCAGCAGGTGACTTCGGAACAAGTACGCCAGGCAGCAGCTTCCTTGCAGGATGGCCAGCTTACTGTTGTCACCCTGCTGGGCAAAGGCGGAGCCGTACCCGTGGCAGGTCAATTGAAGGGAGATGGCTTTGTCCGTTAAAACGATAACCTTTGCAGCCATGTTTGGCCTCGTCAGCACTCTGGCCCATGCAGTTGAAATCCAGTCATGGAATACACCGCAAGGTGCCCGCGTATTGCTGGTAGAGACGCATGCCAACCCGATACTGGATGTGCGGGTTGACTTTGACGCAGGCAGTCGGCGTGACCCTCTTGGCAAGGAAGGGCTGGCCGCCATGGTGGCGGGCCTGCTGGATAGCGGGACGGGCCAACTTGATGAAGAGGCCATCCAGCAACAGCTGGCCAACAGTGCTGCGCAGCTGAACGGCTTTGCCGAACTGGAAACCGCCGGTCTGCGCATGCGCAGCCTGAGCCGTCCTGATCTGCAAGAGCGCGTCACCGGACTGGCCACCCAGCTGCTTACCCAGCCGACATTTGCCGTGGCCGTGTTGAATCGCGAACGGCAGCGTGCCATCGATAGCCTGATGCAAAGGCAGGAAGATGCCGGCGCAAGTGCTGACATCACCTTGCAACAGCGCATGTATGGTGACCACCCCTACGCCAGACCGGCCTTCACCACGGTCAAAAGCTTGCAAACCATCCAGCGCGAAGATCTGCTGCAGTTCTGGCAACAACATTACCGCGCAGCAGGGGCCGTGGTATCCATTGTCGGAGACATAAAACGACAGGATGCTGAAAAGCTGGTCAATGCCATGCTGCGCAACCTGCCGCAAAGCACGCAGCCTTTGCCGGATATTACGCAGCCGACACCGCAGCCGGTTGCGCAGGTTCACCTAACGCGACCAGGCAGCCAGACCCATATTGCACTGGGCATGCCGGTACTCAGGCGCGACGATCCGGACTACTACCCATTGCTGCTGGGAAATTACATTCTGGGTGGTGGTGGCTTTGACTCCCGCCTGATGCAGGAGCTGCGTGTGCGGCGCGGTTTGACCTACGGTGTGCGCAGCCACTTCACACCATTGCAACAAGCAGGGCCGTTTGTCATTTCACTGGCCACCCGTAATGCAGAGGCCAGCCTGGCGCTGCAGACAACGCGTGAGGTACTGGCACGCTTTATAAAGGAAGGACCGACAGAAACAGAGTTGAACCAGGCCAAGGTCAATATCATTGGCGGCTTTCCATTGCGCTATGACAGCAACAGCAAATTGCTGCCCTATCTCGCTGTTATCGGTCAGTACCACTTGCCATTGAGCTATCTGGAAGATTACCCGCGCGCCGTAGCCCAGGTGAGCATTGCGCAGATTCGTGATGCCTGGCAACGCCGGATTGACCCGCAGCAAATGCAGATTGTGACGGCAGGCGCTACACCTTGAGCGTCAAACTGCTTGCGATGCAGCATGCCAGGCGGGAAAAGAGTAAACTCTCGCCCTTGTGTTTTCAGCCCATGCATCATGAATCAGCAGCGAAACAAAGTCCGTATCATCGGTGGGCAGTACCGCCGCCGCTTGTTACCTTTCCCGGATGCCGAGGGCTTGCGGCCCACACCGGACCGCGTCAGGGAAACCGTATTCAACTGGTTGGGTCAGGAACTCTATGGCAAACGCTGCCTCGACCTGTTTGCCGGTAGCGGGGCACTGGGGTTCGAAGCCGCATCGCGTGAGGCAGCTCGCGTGGTCATGGTGGAGAAGTCGCGCAAGGTGGTCGAGTCGCTCAAGGCGAATCGTCAGCTGCTCGCCGCAACGCATATAGATGTAGTTGCCATGGATGCAATGCACTATGTGCAAGGCTGTCGTGAAATATTCGATGTCATCTTCCTGGATCCGCCATACGACTCGACACTATTGCAGCAGGTGCTGCCTTTGACAGCAGCGCTGCTGGCAGAAGACGGTGTGGTGTATTTCGAGGCCAGGCATTGGCCTGAAGCCCTCAGCGGCTGGGAAGTCATCAAGCAGGACAAGGCGGCATCCGTGCATTACGCACTGGCAAGGCCGCTGGAAGAAGAATCGCTGTAATGCACCTGCAGGTCGCCGCATAAAGATATAACGGGGCGAACTTGCGACTGCGGCAGGTGGATGACAGAATCAATACTGTGAATACTTGAGGAAATTACTATGTCTCTCATGATTACCGACGAATGCATCAACTGCGACGTCTGTGAACCGGAATGCCCGAACAACGCCATTTCGCAAGGCGAAGAGATCTATCAGATCGACCCCAACCTGTGCACTCAGTGTGTTGGTCATTACGACGAACCGCAGTGCCAGCAAGTCTGTCCGGTGGATTGCATCCCGCTGGATCCGGCGCATCCGGAAACCCAGGAAGAGCTGCACGCAAAATATCTGCAGATTTCCGGCAAGGCCTGATCAAGGCTAAGTGCTTGATGCAAAAAGCAGAGCCCCGCCCAGTGCGGGGCTTTGTGCATTTTCCGGCAAAAATATTTAAAAAAATGCGCTACAGGTGTTGACGGAAGAAACGGGTATCTATACTATTCGGGTCTCTCAGGGGGGGTTACCCCAGCGGTCAACGGGTCCGGACTGTAAATCCGGCGGCTCAGCCTTCGAAGGTTCGAATCCTTCTCCCCCCACCAGAATTAATTACGTCTTGGCGGCGTGTAGTATGAAAGCCGTTTAGTTGTTGCAGGCGGGTGTAGCTCAATGGTAGAGCAGAAGCCTTCCAAGCTTACGACGAGGGTTCGATTCCCTTCACCCGCTCCAAGCGTTATTGCCTGTTTAAGGGCCCATGTAGCTCAGGGGTAGAGCACTCCCTTGGTAAGGGAGAGGTCGGCAGTTCAATTCTGCCCATGGGCACCACCCATTTGTTTGTTAGAGACTCAATTCAGGAAATTTTGCCATGGCTAAGGAAAAGTTCGAGCGGACCAAACCGCACGTAAACGTCGGCACCATCGGTCACGTTGACCATGGTAAGACCACCCTGACCGCAGCGATCACCACCATTCTGTCCAAGAAGTTTGGTGGCGAAGCCAAGGACTACTCCCAGATCGACAGCGCGCCGGAAGAAAAGGCACGTGGTATTACCATTAATACCGCACACGTAGAATACGAAACCGAGTCCCGTCACTACGCTCACGTAGACTGCCCGGGTCACGCCGACTACGTTAAGAACATGATTACCGGTGCTGCCCAGATGGACGGTGCTATCCTGGTGTGCTCCGCAGCTGACGGCCCGATGCCGCAAACCCGCGAACACATCCTGCTGTCCCGTCAGGTTGGTGTACCGTACATCATCGTTTACCTGAACAAGGCTGACCTGGTTGACGACGCTGAACTGCTGGAACTGGTTGAAATGGAAGTGCGCGATCTGCTGTCTTCCTACGACTTCCCGGGTGACGACACTCCGGTAGTTATCGGTTCCGCTCGTCTGGCACTGGAAGGCGACCAATCTGAAATGGGCGAACCGTCCATCTTCCGTCTGGCTGCTGCTCTGGACTCCTACATCCCGACTCCGGAACGTGCTGTTGACAAGCCGTTCCTGCTGCCGATCGAAGACGTATTCTCCATCTCCGGTCGTG
>NZ_JAELUD010000287.1:0-298 GCF_016429185.1 Aquitalea sp. ASV11 | reverse complement strand
CCCCCCCCCCCCCCCCCCCCCCCCCCCCCCCCCCCCCCCCCCCCCCCCCCCCCCCCCCCCCCCCCCCCCCCCCCCCCCCCCCCCCCCCCCCCCCCCCACCCCCCCCCCCCCCCCCCCCCCCCCCCCACATCTTACTGTTCGTCGGCAGCGTCAGATGTGTATAAGAGACAGGCCATATACATCCAGCAGGGTGCCGAAGGGTTTGTCGGCCTGGGTGTTCTTGGCGCGGGCGTAAACCAGCGAGCGCTGGTCACGCGAGAAGGGCAGCTGCTCGCCATCGGCTTCCAGCAGGTACTGG
>NZ_JAELUD010000286.1:0-298 GCF_016429185.1 Aquitalea sp. ASV11 | reverse complement strand
TATGGGCTGCATCAGCGGCGACATCATCCTAGACCTGTAAGCAATTTACTGTTCATTACAGCGGCATTATACATTTTTCACTTAACACCATAAAACGAATCTGGCTATTTAATTGCAGCGTCTCTGCCTGTCTCTTATACACATCTGACGCTGCCGACGAACAGTAAGATGTGTGGGGGTGGGGGGGGGGGGGGGGGGGGGGGGGGGGGGGGGGGGGGGGGGGGGGGGGGGGGGGGGGGGGGGGGGGGGGGGGGGGGGGGGGGGGGGGGGGGGGGGGGGGGGGGGGGGGGGGGGGGGG
>NZ_JAELUD010000285.1:0-298 GCF_016429185.1 Aquitalea sp. ASV11 | reverse complement strand
GTGCGGGTCCCCGTCAATTCCTTTGAGTTTTAACCTTGCGGCCGTACTCCCCAGGCGGTCAACTTCTCGCGTTAGCTACGCTACCAAGGATTCAAACCCCCAACAGCTAGTTGACATCGTTTAGGGCTGTCTCTTATACACATCTGACGCTGCCGACGAACAGTAAGATGTGGGGGGGGGGGGGGGGGGGGGGGGGGGGGGGAGGGGGGGGGGGGGGGGGGGGGGGGGGGGGGGGGGGGGGGGGGGGGGGGGGGGGGGGGGGGGGGGGGGGGGGGGGGGGGGGGGGGGGGGGGGGGGG
>NZ_JAELUD010000284.1:0-298 GCF_016429185.1 Aquitalea sp. ASV11 | reverse complement strand
CCCCCCCCCCCCCCCCCCCCCCCCCCCCCCCCCCCCCCCCCCCCCCCCCCCCCCCCCCCCCCCCCCCCCCCCCCCCCCCCCCCCCCCCCCCCCCCTCCCCCCCCCCCCCCCCCCCCCCCCCCCCCCACATCTT
Organism: Aquitalea sp. ASV11; assembly: GCF_016429185.1. Taxonomy (NCBI): domain Bacteria; kingdom Pseudomonadati; phylum Pseudomonadota; class Betaproteobacteria; order Neisseriales; family Chromobacteriaceae; genus Aquitalea; species Aquitalea sp. ASV11. The sequence continues at coordinate 165 of NZ_JAELUD010000284.1, read as the reverse complement.
ACTGTTCGTCGGCAGCGTCAGATGTGTATAAGAGACAGGCCTGGGGCTGGATTTTGGCGGTGCCGTGGCCGGGCGCGACGACTTGTCCTACCGCCTGGTCGCCAAGGGTAGCGCCGCCGACCAGCAGCAAAACGGTGCCAGCACCGAGCGCTATGTGCTGGCTCC
>NZ_JAELUD010000283.1:0-298 GCF_016429185.1 Aquitalea sp. ASV11 | reverse complement strand
GAAAAAGCCCAGGTCCAGCAGCAGGGCCTGCCATAGCGAAACCTGCAGCCACCACGCGGCCAGCGGCACCAGCATCACCACCAGTCCGCCTTCAAACAGCACGGCATGGGCACTGCGCACCCACACCTGTCTCTTATACACATCTGACGCTGCCGACGAACAGTAAGATGTGGTGGTGGGGGGGGGGGGGGGGGGGGGGGGGGGGGGGGGGGGGGGGGGGGGGGGGGGGGGGGGGGGGGGGGGGGGGGGGGGGGGGGGGGGGGGGGGGGGGGGGGGGGGGGGGGGGGGGGGGGGGGGG
>NZ_JAELUD010000282.1:0-299 GCF_016429185.1 Aquitalea sp. ASV11 | reverse complement strand
CCCTGCCGCTCACCCAGGAACGCGACCGCGCCCAGCTGGCACTGGCCGAAGCCCGCGCCGGCAAAACGGTGGCGCTGATTTCCAGCGGCGACATCGGCATTTACGCCATGGCCACGCTGGCTTATGACTGTCTCTTATACACATCTGACGCTGCCGACGAACAGTAAGATGTGGGGTGGGGGGGGGGGGGGGGGGGGGGGGAGGGGGGGGGGGGGGGGGGGGGGGGGGGGGGGGGGGGGGGGGGGGGGGGGGGGGGGGGGGGGGGGGGGGGGGGGGGGGGGGGGGGGGGGGGGGGGGGG
>NZ_JAELUD010000281.1:0-299 GCF_016429185.1 Aquitalea sp. ASV11 | reverse complement strand
CCCCCCCCCCCCCCCCCCCCCCCCCCCCCCCCCCCCCCCCCCCCCCCCCCCCCCCCCCCCCCCCCCCCCCCCCCCCCCCCCCCCCCCCCCCCCCCCTCCCCCCCCCCCCCCCCCCCCCCCCCACCCCACATCTTACTGTTCGTCGGCAGCGTCAGATGTGTATAAGAGACAGGAGCTGGCACGCCACTTCGTTCAACGCCGCCGCAAAGACATTGCAGAGTGGCAGGCCGAAACCCAAGACGGTCGCGGCTTTGCTCGGCGCATGAAAACCGAGCTTACCTATCAGCTCAGTGGTGATT
>NZ_JAELUD010000280.1:0-299 GCF_016429185.1 Aquitalea sp. ASV11 | reverse complement strand
CCCCCCCCCCCCCCCCCCCCCCCCCCCCCCCCCCCCCCCCCCCCCCCCCCCCCCCCCCCCCCCCCCCCCCCCCCCCCCCCCCCCCCCCCCCCCCCCCCCCCCCCCCCCCCCCCCCACCCCCCCCCCCACATCTTACTGTTCGTCGGCAGCGTCAGATGTGTATAAGAGACAGCCTTCCGGGTGGATGATCACCGCCTGCTTGCCATCCTGCAGCACAAAAGACTGATCGCTGCACTCCGGTACGGACAGCAGGCTGCCGCTGTCCAGCGTCAGCGGGTCTAGCGTACGGCCGGACAGGG
>NZ_JAELUD010000279.1:0-299 GCF_016429185.1 Aquitalea sp. ASV11 | reverse complement strand
CCCCCCCCCCCCCCCCCCCCCCCCCCCCCCCCCCCCCCCCCCCCCCCCCCCCCCCCCCCCCCCCCCCCCCCCCCCCCCCCCCCCCCCCCCCCCCCCCCCACCCCCCCCCCCCCCCCCCCCCCCCCCCACATCTTACTGTTCGTCGGCAGCGTCAGATGTGTATAAGAGACAGGCCCAGGCCAGTACAGGCCCAGCAACAGTACCGGGAAATTGCTGGACGCGGCGATGGCAAAGGCCAGCCCTACCAGAAAGGCAATGTTCAGGTTCTGGAAGCTGCTGGACAGCAGCAGTGCCACCAC
>NZ_JAELUD010000278.1:0-299 GCF_016429185.1 Aquitalea sp. ASV11 | reverse complement strand
GGCAATCTGCTCCAGCGATGCCACCTTGCCGGTGCCGATCGCCCAGACGGGCTCATAAGCAATGACGTACTCGCTGTCGTTCACCTCGGACAGGATGGCCAGCTGGCTGAAAATCACATCCAGGTACCTGTCTCTTATACACATCTGACGCTGCCGACGAACAGTAAGATGTGGGGGGGGGGGGGGGGGGGGGGGGGGGGGTGGGGGGGGGGGGGGGGGGGGGGGGGGGGGGGGGGGGGGGGGGGGGGGGGGGGGGGGGGGGGGGGGGGGGGGGGGGGGGGGGGGGGGGGGGGGGGGGG
>NZ_JAELUD010000030.1:0-45577 GCF_016429185.1 Aquitalea sp. ASV11 | reverse complement strand
TGTACGACATTGGCCGCACCGCCATGAAGATGCTGCTGGAGCGACTGGAAGACCCGGCGCGCAGTGCGCGCAAGGTGGTGCTGTCCGGCCGCTTGATTGCCCGTGGTTCTACCGCACACAACCTGGCAGCCGATGCCAGGCCAGATGCTCACTGATTACGTGCTGCATCTGCTGCGACAAAGGGCGTCGGGAGACGTCCTTTTTTATTGTCGTCAGTGGCTGCTGGTATGGACTGTTTGTTGTTCTGTTGCGGCGAAATGCCGCTCCAGCCCGTCCAGTAGCAGCCTGGTCTTGGTGGGCAGCAAGCTGCGGTTAGGCACCAGCGCATAGGTTTTCAACGGTGGCAGGGTCCAGTCGCCAAGTATGTTTTGCAACTGCCCTGCCGCCTGCGCCGCAGCGGCAAAATTGCGCGACACCAGACATACCCCGCGCCCGGCAATGGCCGCTTGCAGGCGCAGCCCGGCATTGGCCGTTTGCAGGTGCAAGCCCTGCTTTAGCGTGAACACGCTGCCATCCGCATGCTGCAAATGCCAGGGCAGGGCGCTGGCCGCACCCAGCAGCGGCCAGTCCTGTAGCTCAGCGGGGTGTTGTGGTCGACCGCGTGCCGCCAGCAAGGCCGGAGCAGCAAACAGCCCTTGTTGCAAGGTGTACAGGCGCTTGCCCAGCAGGCTGGAGTCCGGCAGGGGCTGGCTGGTCATGACAAAACTCAGATCATGCCCGCTGCCGAGTGGGTCGGTCTGGTTGCTGATGACATCCACCTCGATATGCAAGTCCGGATGCGCTTGCATGATGTCGCACAGCACCGGGCTCAGGTGCAGGCTGGCGAATTCATAAGGCGCGGCAATGCGTAGCGTGCCGCTCAGTGGCGCCTCAGTCAGGCCTTGCAGGTGGTCGGCTACATCTTCCAGCCGGGCAAACAGCGGGCTGATTTCCTCCAGTAAATGAAAGCCGGCCTCGGTGAGCCGCAGGCGACGGGTACTGCGTTCCAGCAAGCGTGATCCCAGTTTCTGTTCCAGTCGTGTCAAGGCGGTGCTGACTGTTGATTTGGGCAGTTGCAGTCGTTCTGCAGCCCGACTGAAACTGCCCAGCTGCGCGACACAACTGAATAGATACCAGTCATTCCAATCGTTTGTACGTGGCATTGAATAATGATTTCAATTTTGACGGTTTATTCAAAATAACATGGTCTTTATAGTCGGCGCGATCCATCCAAGTCCAAAGCCTCCAGTCGAATGAATGCCTATCCCGTGCTGTTGCAAGCCCACCCCGAATGCCGACCCTGGCAGGTAAGACTGTTTGGCCTGACGCTGGGTCTGGTGACCGGGGCGGACTTTGTCGCCGTCAGCATGATGGGGGTGGCGGGCGGGGCCATTCAGGGTGGTGTGGCAGCGGCACCGCAAGAGTATTTGTGGGCGCTTACCAGCTTTGCCGTGGGCGCGGTGCTGGTCAATCTGTTGCTGGGCCGCTTTGCCACCCTGATCAGTTACCGGCGTTATACCGAGTGGGCCTTGCTGCTGTTCATGGCGGGCAGTGTGGGCTGTGCGCTGGCGGAAGGAATCACCAGCCTGGCGGTGGCGCGCCTGTTTCAGGGCCTGGGTGGTGGCGGGCTGTTTACGGCCTCGCGCATCCTGCTGCAACTGGTGGCGCAGCCCAAGGAGCGCAAGCCGCTGATGTATGGCTTCTTGCTTGGCTTGTTCAGCTTGTCCGGAATCTCCCCGTGGTTATCGGCCCTGCTGGTGGAGGATTGGGGCTGGCAGGCCATTTTCTGGTTGCAGGCCGGTTTTGTCCCGCTGTTATTGCTACTGGTACAAATCAGCTATCCCCGGCATGCCGGTGCGCCCACCCGTGCCCAGGCTGGGGAACTGGACTGGTTGGCCGTGGCGGCGCTGGGGCTGGGGGCCTTGCTGGTATTGCATACGCTGGAAGATCTGCGCTTTTTGCGCTTTAGCGCCCGTCCCGGCATGTGGCTGGCCTTGCTGGCTGGTGTGGCCTTGCTGTTGCTGGCCTGGCGGCGCGGCCATACCCACCCGGACCCCTGGTTGCAGCTGCATGCCGTATTGCGACGGCGTTATCTGATGGGGCTGGCTTTTTATGCGCTTTATTACCTGTGCAACGGGATTTGGTCTTACCTGCTGTCTGCCATGCTGCAACACGGGCTGGGTTTCGACTTTGTCACCACCGGCTGGGCCATGAGCATGGGCAGCCTGGTGACGGTGGTGATGGCCTTGTCCTATTTGTATACCAGTCGCTGGCTGACACGGCGTCACCATGTGCTGGCGCTGGGTTTTGGCCTGCTATTGCTCTGCTGTGTGTGGCTGTCCCACGTGGCCATGCCGGGCGCAGCACTGGCCAGCGTGCTGCCGGCCATCCTGCTGCATGGCCTGGTGCCGGTGCTGTCGGTATTGCAGATTGCCGCCATGACCTATGCCGAGGTGCAGGCAGAGGATTTCGCCCATGCCTATCAACTGAAAAACATCCTGCGTGAACTGGCCATGGCCATGGGAACCGGTTTGGCTGCCTTGCAGTTGCAAGCGGGAGAGGCTGTGGCCCGCATGAGCCTGCTGGACCGTCTGGACGCTCTCAGTCTGAGGCAATGGGGGATGGGGCTGGATTTGCCTGATCTTGCGCGTTTGTCGGCCCGGGTGACGCAGCAGGCGGTATTGATTGCCTGCGACCACGCCTTGCTGGCCCTTGCCTTGTTGGCCGGACTGGCCATGGTGATGGCGCTGTGGCAAAGGGATTTGCGCTGATGCAGGGCAGTAAATGCAAACACCCCGCCAAGGCGGGGTGTTTGCATGGATATCAGGGGCGAATCGGCCCGGTCAGGCGGGTGAGGGTGTCGTCCTTGACAAAACGGTGGTGCCAGACTGCCGCTGCGGCATGGAAAATGGCCAGCCACAGCAAGAGGTTGCCCAGCGCTTCGTGAATTTCCTTCAGGTTGTGCGCGGTTTCCTTGCCCAGAGAGAAGAACACCGGCAGCGTGCTACCCAGGAAAACCACGTCCTTGCCATTGCCCTGCACAATGGCGATGCCCAGTATCGGCAGGGCCAGCATCAGTGCATACAGCAACCAGTGTGCCGCGTGAGCCAGCAGCATGGCGGCCGGCTGCGGTGCGGGGGTGATATCAGGTACGCGGTTGGCCAGTCGCCACAGCAGGCGCGGCAGGAACAGCAACAGCACGATGATGCCAGCCTGGAAATGGCCGGACTTCAGGAAGTCACGCAGCGGGCTACCCTTGGGCGCAATATCCTTGAATTCGATGAAAACCAGTGCAGCAATCACTGCCAGTGCACTCAGCCAGTGCAGGGCACGTGCCAGACGGCCATAACTGTGTTGTGAATTTTTCAGCATGATGCTTCCTTTGTTCTGTTGGCATGCCCGAATCAATCAGTTTGCATGTTACGCCGCATTTATTAAATCAGACTTAATCATTGTCAGCAGTAGGGTAATGCAATGGCTGGGCCTGGCGGATCACCGCACATTTGTCTGCGGCTTGCCAGCCTTCGGGTTTCAGAATCTTGCCATCGGCACGGCGCAGCACCTTGCCACCAATCTGCTTGCGCAGATTGGCCTGATGAATGGCCTCGGTCATGGCCTCCAGCGGCATGCCCTGCGACAGCAGCAGCCCGGTCAGCACATTCAGCACGTCCACGCCTTCTGCGGTCAGCTCTGCCATGCGGCGTACCTGTTCCTGCTGGTCGCAGCCGGCCAGCTGTTTGAATTCCTGCAAGGCGTGCAGGAATTCAGCCATTTCTTCGTGCAGCATGGTTTCCCACATGGTCAGGGTGTTTGCTTGCAGTCCGGGTTGATCTGCGGCGGGAAGGTCGAAACGCTGCATGAATTCACGACGGATGGTGTAGAGATTGGTCATCTTGTTGTGTCTTTAATTTTAAAAATATCTATATATTGTGTTTATTGTCCGGATTTGACAATGAAAAACGCCCGCAAGGCGGGCGTTAGCATTGTGGCGAGTCCCATGTGGCCTCCAGCAAATGAAGTCGGGGCCGGGAGGATGAATTAGCCGTGCAGGGTAGCCAGCACCTCGAAATAGTCCGGGAAGGTTTTGGCTACGCATTTGGGGTCGTTGATGACGACCGGCACACCCAGCAGGGAAACCAGCGAGAAACACATGGCCATGCGGTGATCGTCGTAGGTGTCGATCTCGGCATCGGCCAGCAGCTGTGCGGGTGGAGTGATGCGGATGTAATCCTGACCTTCTTCAACGGTGGCTCCCAGCTTGCGCAGCTCGGTGGCCATGGCCGACAGCCGGTCGGTTTCCTTCACGCGCCAGCTTTCGATATTGCGCAAGGTGGTGGTGCCGTCGGCAGCCAGTGCGGCCACGGCAATGGTCATGGCGGCGTCAGGAATGTGGTTCAGGTCGGCATCTATAGCCTTGAGCTTGCCAGTGGCTTTTGCCTCGATCCAGTTGTCGCCCATGGTAATGGCCACGCCCATCTGGCGCAGGGTGTCGGCAAACTTAACGTCGCCCTGGATACTGTTGGCACCTACGCCTTCCACCCGCACCGGGCCACCTGCCAGCGCACCCGCAGCCAGGAAGTAGGACGCGCTGGAGGCATCACCTTCTACATGCACTTCACCCGGAGAGATATAGTGCTGGCCGCCCGGAATGACAAAACGCTGCCAGCCCTGACGTTCCACCTGCACGCCAAAGCGTGCCATCAGGTTGAGGGTAATTTCGATATAGGGTTTGGAAATCAGCTCGCCTACCACCTCGATGGTGGTGGTTTCGCCGGTCAGTGGCAGCGCCATCAAGAGGGCGGTCAGAAACTGGCTGGAGACATTGCCCTTTACCGGAATGACTTCCCCGGCGCGCAGGCTGGCCGGACGAATGGTCAGCGGCGGATAGCCAGGCTGCCCCTGGTAGCTGATATCGGCACCGGCAATGCGCAGTGCATCCACCAGGTCGCCAATCGGGCGTTCGTGCATGCGGGCCACGCCTGACAGCTGATAATGGCCTTGCATCAGTGCCAGTGCTGCGGTCAGCGGCCGAAAAGCCGTGCCGGCATTGCCCAGGAACAGGTCGGCACTCTTGACCGGAAACTCGCCGCCCACGCCTTGCACGCGGAAGTCACGGCTATCGCCGATCTGTTCCACCTGCACGCCCAGCAAGCCCAGGGCTGCCAGCATGTGGCGGATGTCATCCGAATCCAGCAGGTCGCGCACCAGCGTGCTGCCACTGGACAGTGCGGCCAGCAACAAGGTGCGGTTGGAGATGCTTTTGGAGCCGGGTAGCTTGATGGTGCCGGCAAGGTGCGGTGTCGGAGTGAGGCGGAGCTGTTCCATGGCGGTGCGTCGTGTCTCTGTAGTGTCTGGGTAAGTTGTCCGGGTCTTGTCATCACGCACCCTGCCTGCAGGCAGTAGTGTGCGTTGCAGCCCACCACTCTAAAGGGCAGCGGGGTAACGTGCAAACTACAATCATGGCCATTGGCGGCATTTTTTATCTATTCCCACCAGAAAATCCGCCCGAAACCGTTCCTGAGGCAAGGGGGCTGCGGTAAAATCAGCATTTTGGCCGTGCGCGCCTGTCGCGGCCTGCCTTGCGGATGCAAACCAAACCCATGTCTGTCCCTGTCATTACCATTGATGGTCCCTCTGCCTCCGGCAAGGGAACTGTCGCCGCCATCGTCGCCCAACGCCTGGGTTTTCATTATCTGGATTCCGGTTCGCTCTATCGCCTGCTTGCCCTGCATGCGCGCAAGCTGGGGGTGAGCTGGGACGATGAAACGGCGCTGGCCGCCCTGGCTGCCGCGTTGCCTGCCGCATTCGAGCACGGTGTGGTGTTGCTGGATGGCAACGATGTCAGTGCGGAAATTCGTGCTGAGGAAATCGGCATTGGCGCTTCCAAGGTGGCTGCGCTGCCGGCAGTACGTGCCGCCCTGTTACAGCGCCAGCGTGATTTTGGCGTGGCACCGGGCCTGGTGACGGACGGTCGGGACATGGGTTCGGTGGTGTTTCCGCAGGCTGCGGTAAAGATTTTTCTGACCGCCAGCGCGGACGAGCGCGCAAGGCGCCGCTATAAGCAGTTGATCGGCAAGGGAGAATCTGCTAACCTCCCGCAGATTAAGCAGGACATTATCGATCGGGACACGCGTGACGCGGCCCGGCCGGTAGCGCCGCTGCGACAAGAGCCGGACGCCTTTCTGCTCGACACCACGGAGCTCACCATCGACCAGGCGGTCGAAACGGTCCTCCGCTGCTTCGGGCAGTACCAGGCCTCCGGCATATGATTTTTTAAAGGGGCAATTCCTGCTGCATTGCAAGATGCGCCCTGTGTTCAACCCTAACCCCGCACGCCGCAAGGTGTGCACCGAGAGTAAGCTTGATGACTACCCTCTCCATGGAAAACTTTGCCCAGCTGTTCGAAGAAAGCCTGACCCTTCACGACATGCGCGTGGGCGAGGTGATCACTGCCGAAGTCGTTGCAGTTGATTCCAACTTCGTAACTGTAAATGCCGGCCTGAAGTCCGAATCCCTGATTCCGGCCGAAGAATTCAAGAACGACGAAGGCGTTGTTGAAGTTGCCGTTGGCGACTTCGTGACTGTTGCCATCGACGCACTGGAAAACGGTTTTGGCGAAACCAAGCTGTCCCGTGAAAAAGCCAAGCGTCTGGCTGCATGGGTTGAGCTGGAAGAAGCGCTGGAAACCGGCAAGATCCTGTCCGGCCTGATCTCTGGCAAGGTCAAGGGTGGCCTGACCGTTATGGTCAACGGCATCCGCGCCTTCCTGCCGGGTTCCCTGGTTGACGTACGTCCGGTGAAAGACACCACCCCGTACGAAAACAAGAACATCGAATTCAAGGTTATCAAGCTGGATCGCAAGCGCAACAACGTGGTTGTTTCGCGTCGTTCCGTTCTGGAAGAAACCCTGGGCGAAGAGCGCAAGGCTCTGCTGGAAACCCTGAAAGAGGGCGCCGTTATCAAGGGTATCGTCAAGAACATCACCGACTACGGTGCATTTGTTGACTTGGGCGGCATCGACGGCCTGCTGCACATCACCGACCTGGCATGGCGTCGTGTGAAGCACCCGTCCGAAGTTCTGGCTGTTGGCGACGAAGTAGAAGCCAAGGTCCTGAAGTTCGACCAGGAGAAGAACCGTGTATCCCTGGGCCTGAAGCAACTGGGCGAAGATCCGTGGGTTGGTCTGTCCCGTCGCTACCCGGCCAGCACCCGTCTGTTCGGCAAGGTAACCAACCTGACCGACTACGGCGCGTTCGTTGAAATCGAACAAGGCATCGAAGGCCTGGTACACGTGTCCGAAATGGACTGGACCAACAAGAACGTACACCCGTCCAAGGTAGTTCAGGTTGGTGACGAAGTTGAAGTCATGATCCTGGAAATCGACGAAGACCGTCGTCGTATCTCCCTGGGCATGAAGCAGTGCCTGGCCAACCCGTGGAACGAGTTTGCCGACAACTTCCACAAGGGCGACAAGCTGAAGGGCGCGATCAAGTCCATCACCGACTTCGGTGTGTTCGTTGGTCTGCCGGGCGGCATCGACGGCCTGGTTCACCTGTCCGACCTGTCCTGGAACGAAACCGGTGAAGATGCCGTACGCAAGTTCAAGAAGGGTGACGAAGTTGAAGCCGTTGTTCTGTCCATCGACGTGGAAAAAGAACGCATCTCCCTGGGCATCAAGCAACTGGAAGGTGATCCGTTCAACAACTACGTTGCCATGAACGACAAGGGCGCCATCGTCAAGGGTACCGTGAAGACTGTTGATGCCAAGGGCGCTGTTGTGGCTCTGGACATGGACGTTGAAGGTTACCTGCGCGCTTCCGAGCTGTCCCGTGACCGCGTGGAAGATGCTCGTACCCTGCTGAAGGATGGCGACGAAGTGGAAGCCGTGATCATTGCCGTGGATCGCAAGTCCCGCAATATCAGCCTGTCCATCAAGGCCAAGGATGCTCAGGAAGACAGCACCGCGATGAAGAACCTGTCGGTTGACAGCGCTTCTGCCGGTACGACCAACCTGGGTGCTCTCTTGAAGGCCAAGCTGTCCGGCTCCAACGAGTAATTGCATCATGACCAAGTCTGAGCTGATCGCACGGCTGGCAGAACGTCTTGCCGAGCGCAATTCTCAGTTGGTCTACAAAGATGCTGAGCTGGCCGTCAAAACCATTCTGGATGCGATGGCCAGCAACCTGGCACAGGGTAGCCGTATTGAAATCCGTGGCTTTGGTAGCTTCGACCTGAACTACCGTCCGCCCCGCGTAGGGCGGAACCCGAAATCAGGTAGCAGTGTCTCGGTTCCTGAGAAATATGTGCCGCATTTCAAGGCCGGCAAGGAATTGCGCGAACGGGTAGATCTGTCCCTTCTGGAGCAGACCCAGGCCTGAACGCCATGACCGCTGGTCTCGCAAGCCGAAACAAAGCGCCGCTTATGCGGCGCTTTTTCTTTGTTTGACCATCCTCTTGCTTGGGTTGCAGCACACTATCGTTTAAACTTGCACTCCGGTCACCCCTTCCGAGTAAAAAGCATGCGCTACATCGTGCGTATCATCGAATTGGCCCTGCTGGTTTTTCTGATTGCCGTCACCGTGCAGAACAGCCACATGGTCGAATTCAAGCTGTTTTTCGGCCAATCCTGGTCGGCACCGCTTATCGTGTTCCTGCTGGTGTTCTTTATTGCCGGTGCAGCTGTCGGTTTGCTGGCCACATTTTCCTATTATCTGCGCATGCGCAAAGAGCTTTCCCTGCTCAAGAAAGAGCTGCGCAGTCGCCCCCCCTCCAGCAAGGTTGCGGTTGATCCCAGCGATGCGCTGGCGGATTGATCCGGCCTGTCTCTACTGACGCCGCGGTGCGCATGGCACGCGGCGCAGAATCTTACCTCTGTTGAAGGAAGCTTTCTTTGGAACTGGATCTGTGGTGGCTGTTGCTGCTCCCGGCATTTTTCGGGCTGGGCTGGCTGGCAGCACGGGTGGATATGCGCACCGTATTGAAACAGGCAAAGTCGGTCCCTACCGGCTTTTTCCGTGGTCTGGACGCCCTGGTGGATGACAAGACCGATATTGCAGCCCAGTCTTTGGCCGAGGTGTCCCGGCAGCAAGGCTCTGCACCGGAATTACAGCTGACCCTGGGCAAGCTGTACCGCAAGCGTGGTGAAAACGACCGTGCCATCCGCCTGCACCAGCGCATGCTGGAGTCGTCTGATTTGCCCGCCGAACAGCGCGACATCGTGCGTAATGAACTTGCGCAGGATTTTCGCAAGGCCGGCCTCGTGGACCGGGCCGAAGAAATCTTGCTGAAACTGTTGAACGGCAATATGACCCTGGCGGCGCGCCGTCAATTGCTGGATATCTACCAACAGGACAGGGACTGGTACAAGGCGATTGAAACCGCCAGGGAGTTGCGTAGCGATGCCCATTCCTTCCAGCATGAAGTAGCGCAGTTTTATTGTGAGTTGGCACAGGGCGAGTTGTACCGCTCCAATTACCTTGCCGCCCGCGAACTGGTGGCCGAGGCCATGCATGTCAATCGCAAATGTGTGCGCGCCAGCCTGATCCTTGGCGATATCGAGTTTGCCGAAGGCAAAATCGAGGCTGCCATTGCGGCATGGCAACATATTGAAAAACAGAATGCGGAATACTTGTCGATGGCGGCAGAGCGTCTGTTTGATGCTTATGAAAAGCTGGACAAGCCGCAGGAGGGCATTGCGCTGTTGCAGGGTTACCAGAAAACCTTCCCGCAACTGGAAATGACCGACTTGCTGTACCAGAAACTGTCGGCCTACGAAGGTGAAGAGCGCGCGCTGGAGGTGGCACGCCAGGCCGTGCATGCCCGCCCCAGCCTGATGGGTGTATATCGCTTGATCGAAGCGCAAATGGACGAGCTGTCACCAGAGGGGCGCATGGACGCTGAAGTGGCGCGTGCCCTGATTCAGAAGCATGCAGCGCGGCTGACCGTACACCGCTGCAAGTGTTGCAATTTCCGCTCGCGGGCCTTCTTCTGGCATTGCCCCGCCTGCGGCGAGTGGGAAAGCTTTACGCCCAACCGCTCGGAAACCCATTGAGAAAATATTCAGGAGAAAGAATGAATCCGCTAATTGCCGCCGGTATGGATCTGGAACCGGCATCTCCTGTGGTAGTGGCGCTGGATTTTGCCGATGCGCCGTCGGCCCTTGAATTTGCAGCCCGTCTGGACCCGCAGCAATGCAGGCTCAAAGTGGGCAAGGAGCTGTTTACCGCTTCGGGCCGCAATCTGGTGGAAAGCCTGGCTGCCCGTGGTTTCCAGGTATTTCTTGATTTGAAATTCCACGACATTCCCAATACCGTGGCACACGCTTGCAAGGTGGCGGCGGATGCCGGTGTCTGGATGGTGAATGTGCATGCTTCCGGCGGTCGCCGCATGATGGAAGCCGCACGTGAAGGGCTGGCCCATTACAGCCAGCGTCCGCTGCTGATTGCCGTGACGGTGCTCACCAGCATGGAAGCAGCCGATCTGGTGGATATCGGCATCACCGCTTCGCCGCAGGAGCACGTATTGCGTCTGGCCACGCTGACCCGCGATTGTGGTCTGGATGGCGTGGTGTGCTCGGCACAGGAAGCGCCCATGCTCAAGTCGGCACTGGGACAGGAATTCAAGCTGATCACCCCGGGCATCCGCCTGGCCGACAGCGCCGCTGATGACCAGCGCCGGGTGATGACGCCGGTAGCCGCCTTGCAGTCCGGGGCTGATTATCTGGTGATCGGCCGCCCGATCACCCGCGCGGATGCGCCGCTGGAAGTACTGCGCAAGATCAATGCCGATATCGCTAACTACCGGGCTACGCTGTCATGAAAATTACCGTTGTTGGTTCCGGCTACGTTGGCCTGGTCACCGGTACTTGCCTCGCTGAAATGGGCAACCATGTTCTGTGCCTGGACGTTGACCCGGTCAAGATTGCTACCTTGCAACAAGGTGGTATTCCCATCTACGAGCCCGGCCTGGAAGACATGGTCAAGCGCAATGCGGCAGCCGGTCGCTTGTCCTTTACCACCGATGTAGCCGAGTCGGTTGCGTTTGGTGAGATCCAGTTCATTGCTGTGGGTACTCCTCCTGACGAAGATGGTTCAGCCGACTTGCAGTATGTGCTGGCCGCTGCACGCAATATTGCCCTGCACATGTCCGAACCCAAGGTGGTGGTGGACAAATCCACCGTGCCAGTGGGCACGGCTGACAAGGTAAAGGCACAGATTGCTGCTACTTTGGCCGAGCGTGGGGTGGACATTGCATTCAGCGTGGTTTCCAACCCGGAATTCCTCAAGGAAGGTGCGGCCATTGATGACTTCATGCGGCCGGATCGCATTGTGCTGGGGGTTGAGGATGAGCGTGCGATCGAACTGATGCGCCGCCTGTATGCACCGTTTCACCGCAATCATGATCGTATTCTGGTAATGGATGTCCGTTCGGCCGAACTGACCAAATACGCGGCCAATGCCATGCTGGCAACCCGTATTTCTTTCATGAACGAACTGGCAAATCTGGCGGAATCGTTGGGTGCGGATATTGAACAAGTTCGTCTGGGCATGGGTTCCGATCCGCGTATCGGCTACCACTTCCTGTACCCCGGTGCCGGCTATGGCGGCTCTTGTTTTCCCAAGGATGTCAAAGCCCTGGTGGCCAGTGGTCGCGAACAAGGCCATGCCATGCGTGTGCTCAATGCTGTGGAAGAAGCCAATGAAGCGCAAAAACGCCGCTTGGTTGACAAGCTGGTCAAGCGCTTTGGCGAAGACTTGGGCGGGCGGCATTTTGCCCTGTGGGGCCTGGCATTCAAGCCAAATACCGATGATATGCGCGAAGCTTCCAGCCGGGTGATCGTGGCTGAACTCACGCGACGTGGCGCCACCGTGGCTGCCTTCGACCCGGTAGCGGCCGTTGAGGCACAACGCGTGATGGGCGACAACCCGTCATTGAGCTTTGCTCCTGACATGATTTCTGCGCTGCACGGTGCTGATGCCTTGTTGATCGTGACCGAATGGAAGATGTTCCGTACTCCGGATTTTGACGCCATCAAGGCCAGCCTCAAGCAGCCGGTGATTCTGGATGGCCGGAATATGTATGACCCCGCCTGGCTGCGCGAGCTGGGCTTCGACTATCAGGCGATAGGACGCTGAAGAGCATGAATCTGTTGCAACAACTTGGACTGGACCGCAGCAAGCTGGCTGCTGACCTTGCTGGTGCCCGCGTATTGGTGGTGGGGGACGTGATGCTGGACCGTTACTGGTTTGGCGATGTGTCACGCATTTCACCGGAGGCACCTGTGCCGGTTGCCCGTATCGGCCGCATGGAAGAGCGTGCCGGTGGCGCTGCCAATGTGGCGCGCAATATCGCCAGTCTGGGCGGCAAGGCTTCCATTTTGTCCGTGGTGGGCGATGACGAGGCGGCCACTGCACTGGAACGGCTGATGAAGGACGATGGCATCACCACCTTGTTCAAACGGGATGCCGCCATCTCCACCACCATCAAGCTACGGGTGGTGGCGCGCCAGCAGCAGTTGATCCGGCTGGATTTTGAAGATGCACCCAGCCATGAAATCCTGGCTGACAAGCTGGAGCAATACCAGTCGGTACTGGCCAGCCACGACGTGGTCATCCTGTCCGATTACGGCAAGGGTGGCCTCACCCATGTGGCGCGCATGATCGAACTGGCACGTGCTGCCGGCAAACCGGTGCTGATCGACCCCAAGGGCGATGACTATGCCAAGTATGCTGGTGCTACCTTGCTGACTCCCAATCGCAGCGAGTTCAAGGAAGTGGCAGGCAGCTGGCAGAACGAAGAGCAGCTGATTGCCAAGGCGCAGGCACTGCGCAACCAGTTGCAGCTGGATGCGCTGCTGGTGACCCGCAGCGAAGAGGGCATGACCCTGTTCCGCGCTGATGGCGCCTTGCACCAGCCTACCTTCGCCCGAGAAGTATTCGATGTCTCCGGTGCCGGCGATACGGTCATCGGTACGCTGGGCCTGGCCATGGCCGCCGGTCTGCCCCTGCCGACCGCCATGAGTCTGGCCAATGCCGCCGCCGGCATCGTGGTGGGCAAGCTGGGTACCGCCGTTTGTACCCAGCAGGAGCTGTTTGCCAGCTGATTGGCACGACACCGCATCATGCAGCCGGATGACAGGAGGGATCCCTGCCGGCTGCAAATAGAAAAAGGATGAATCATGACTATCGTGGTGACCGGCGCAGCCGGCTTTATTGGTTCCAATATCGTCAAGGCGCTCAATGCGCGTGGCATTACCGACATCATTGCGGTAGACAATCTCACCTCGGGTGACAAGTTCCGCAATCTGGTGGACTGCGAAATCACCCATTACCTGGACAAGCATGATTTCCTGAATCTGCTGCTGGAAGGCGAGTACGAGGGCGAGATCAGCGCCATCCTGCATCAGGGTGCCTGTTCGGACACCATGAATCACGACGGCAAGTACATGATGGACAACAACTATCAGTACACGCTGGCGCTGTTTGATTACTGTCAGCACGAGGAAATCCAGTTCCTGTTTGCCTCCAGTGCGGCCACCTATGGCAAGGGCACCATCTTCAAGGAAGAACGCCAGTACGAAGGCCCGCTCAATGTCTACGGTTATTCCAAGTTCCTGTTCGACCAGGTACTGCGCCAACGCATGAAAGAAGGCCTGTCCGCCCAGGCGGTGGGTTTCCGCTATTTCAATGTCTATGGCCCGCAAGAGCAGCACAAGGGACGCATGGCATCGGTAGCCTTCCACAACTTCAACCAGTACCGCGAACACGGCAAGGTCAAGCTGTTCGGCAGCAATGACGGCTGGGGCAATGGCATGCAAAGCCGGGACTTTGTTTCGGTGGAAGATGTGGTCAAGGTCAACCTGTATTTCCTGGACAATCCGGGCAAGAGTGGCATCTTCAACCTGGGTTCCGGTCGCGCTCAACCCTTCAATGATGTTGCGGTGTCCACCGTCAATGCCTGCCGCCGCCACGAAGGCAAGCCGGCCCTGAGCCTGGACGAACTGGTAGCCCAGGGCATCATCGAGTACATCGACTTCCCGGACGCACTGAAGGGCAAATACCAGAGCTTTACCCAGGCCGATATCGGCAAGCTGCGCGATGCCGGTTACAGCGCGCCCATGCTGACGGTAGAGCAGGGCGTTGATCGTTACGTAGATTGGCTGATCAGCCGCTAAGGCTTGTTCACCCCGACCAAACCGCCATGCCATGCGCTGGCGGTTTTTTCATGCCCGCTGCGAGCAGGCTGGAAATGGTTATTTGATTAGAAATAACGGTTCGACTGGAAGGTGGCAGCAGGCCGTATAATGGCGCTCTCGCAAGGAGACCCACTGTGTACAAGTATCTGGAAGATTTCGTCGGTCACACTCCGCTGGTACGGCTCAAGCGCATGCCGGGTGACAGCAGCAATATCGTGTTGCTCAAGCTGGAAGGTAACAATCCGGCCGGTTCGGTCAAGGACAGGCCTGCGCTGTCGATGATCCGCCGGGCCGAGGCGCGCGGCGATATCAAACCGGGTGACACCCTGATTGAGCCGACCAGTGGCAATACCGGTATTGCACTTGCCATGGCAGCGGCGATGATGGGCTACAAGATGATCCTGCTGATGCCGGAGGGTTCCAGTGCCGAGCGGGTGCAAACCATGCGTGCCTATGGTGCCGAAGTCATCCTGACTCCCAAGGAAGCCTCCATGCCCGGTGCCATTGACGAGGCGCACCGCATGCAGCGTGCCGGGTTAGGGGTGATTCTGGATCAGTTTGCCAATCCGGATAACCCGCTGGCGCATTATGAAAGCACCGGTCCGGAAATCTGGGCCGATACCCAGGGACAGGTCACTCACTTTGTCTCCAGCATGGGCACCACCGGTACCATCATGGGTAACAGCCGCTTTCTCAAGGAAAAGAATCCGGCCATCCAGATCATCGGCGTGCAGCCGGAAACCGGCAGCCAGATTCCCGGCATCCGCAAATGGGAAGATGAATACCTGCCCAGGATCTGCGATTTCAGCCGTATCGATCAGCTGATTCATGTATCGCAGCAAGAGGCAGAAGACACCGCGCGCCGACTGGCTCGCGAAGAAGGCATTCTGGCCGGCCCGTCCTCTGGCGGGGCGCTGGCAGTAGCGCTGCGGCTGAACCAGCAACTGGAGAATGCAGTCATCGTTTCCATCGTCTGCGACCGGGGCGACCGTTACCTGTCGACCGGCCTGTTTCCGCTGTAAGACGAGCAGTGCAATACAAAAGCCGTTTCCATCGGGAAACGGCTTTTTGCTTTCTGCGAGGTGGTTTAGCGATGAATATCGTGGGTCACGCAGGGGTTGGCGGCATCCGGCATGTCCAGCCAGCCAGGGCGCTGCAAGCTGTTGCGAATGTCCTGATAGCCGCTGTGCCAGTGCTGGCGCATGGTTTGCATGCCAAACTGGTAGTCCTTGTAGTGATCGTCGTAAACCTTGTCCTGATAGATCAGATGGATGATATTCAGCCGCTGGCTACCGGCGGCCCGCCGCGCAGCCTGGAATATTTCCTTGTCGTGATGCTCGGCCGGAACCAGCTTCATCAGCTCGGACAGCATTTCGCGAACGTGCAGTTCATGGCGCAGCACATCGGTTGTCATCCGGGTGCGACTGGAGTACTGAATGTCTTTCTGCCGCATGGCCACTTCCTTCATATTGCAGGGCAGATCGCCACGCGCGCTCCACAGGTCCACCTGGAATGCCAGGATATTGCTGTGCTCGTCTGCATCAATCAGCTGCCCCAGCGGGGTATTGGATACCACGCCGCCATCCCAGTAGAACTCGCCGTCGATTTCCACCGCGGGAAATCCTGGTGGCAATGCGCCCGAGGCCATGAAGTGTTCTGCGCGCAGCGTGTGCCGCGTATTGTCGAAACACACAAAGTTGCCGGAACGTACATTGACCGCGCCCACTGACACCCGCATCTGTCGGCTGTCATTCAGCCGATCAAAATCCACCAGCTGTTCCAGCGTCTGCTTGAGCGGGCTGGTGTCGTAAAAGCTGACCTCTGCCGGACTGCAATTCGGGTGAAAACGCCAGGGCAGGCGCGGACGATAAAAACCGTTCTGACCTTCCAGCAGCGAGCGCCAGGCTTCCCAGCCGGCCAGCATGTGTTGCATCGGGTCTGGCCATTGGCTGGTATCCAGATGACTCAATGGCGTTGAGGGCAGCAATGGTGGCTGGCAGATGGTTTCCCAGAAGCGCCGGAGCTGATCCACCCGTTTGTCTGGCGGATTACCGGCAATGATGGCGGCGTTAAGTGCGCCAATGGAGATGCCCGCAACCCAGTTGGGATGCAAGTCTGCCTCTGCCAGGCCCTGGTAAACCCCGGGCTGATAAGAACCAAGAGCGCCGCCCCCTTGCAGCAGCAGGGCCACTACCTGGTATTGATGACCTCGGGGCAGGCTGTGACTGCGATAAAGCGGAAGATGTGCTTGGCGGGAAACACCCATGCCATGACTCCTGTGTCGATTTGCGTACGATTCCGGGGCAGTGGTGCTGCAATGCAAGACCAGCCTGCACCGGATGGTGCAGGCTGGCGATGTGGCCCAGCGCTTGTTGCTGCTGGGGCCGGACTTACTGCATGTACCAGCCGTGGCTCACCACAAAGGACTGGCCGGTCAGTGCCGCGCTGGGGAAGGCCGCCAGGTACAGCGCGGTTTGCGCGATATCGTCCACCGTGGTGAATACGCCATCGACAGTATCACCCAGCATCACGTGCTTGATGACTTCCTCTTCGGAGATGCCCAGGGTCCTGGCTTGTTCCGGGATCTGCTTTTCCACCAGCGGAGTACGGACAAAGCCGGGGCAGATGACGTGCGAGCGCACATTGTATTCCGCCCCTTCCTTGGCCAGCACCTTGCTTAAGCCCAGCAGCGCATGTTTGGCGGCGACATAGGCTGACTTGAGCTTGGAGCCTTCGTGCGAGTGCACCGAGCCCATGTAAATGACAGTGCCGCCGCGCTTGTCCTTGTACATGTGGGAGAGGGCGGCCTTGGTGGTGAGGAAGGCGCCGTCCACATGAATGGCTTGCAGGCGTTTCCAGTCGGCAAAGCTGAAGTCCACCAGCGGGCTGATGATCTGGATGCCGGCGTTGGAAATGAGAATGTCCATCTGGCCAAAGGTATCCACTACCGCCTGGGTGCCTGCATTGACGGCCTCTTCATTGGTGACATCCATCGCCACGCCCATGGCCTTGCCGCCTGCGGCTTCAATTTCCTTTGCAGTTGCCTGTGCCGCTGCCAGATTGATGTCGGCAATGGCAACTGCAGCCCCTTCTCGGGCGAAGGTTTCGGCGATGGCACGGCCAATACCGCTGGCGGCACCGGTAATCAGGGCAACTTTTCCTTGCAGCTTCATGAGACTTCTCCTGTTTCAGGCCAGATAATCAAATTCGACTTTACCAAGACCCAGTGTCAGGTCGGCAACGTAATGCTTGGCACCCAGTATCTCCAGTACCGGCAAATCATGCACCGGGGCCAGTGCATGGGGGAAGAGCGACAGTGCGGCAGGGCCAGTCCAGGCACCGTGCACTTGCACATCCAGCATCGGGAAGCTGACCAGCTCGCAAATGCGCGCGGTGCCGTCAACATGCGGGATGATTTTCAGCAAATAGTTGGGTGTGGTGCGCAGGCTTTCGGCAATGGCTTCTCCGTCCAGTTCCCGGTGTTTGTAACCCATGCTGCCGGTGGCGATACGCACCGGGCCGTAATCAAGCTCGCCCACCAGGGTGTCGGTATGCACTTTCAGGCGGGGACTGGCCATTTTCTTGGGAAAACCCCACAGCTCGCGCCCCCCGGCTGTGGGCGGGTGATCGTTCAGGTACATGGCATGGGTGTAATTGCCGCGCTGCCCCTGGTACAGGACCGGAATCACCTGCCCGCTTTCGGTATAGTCACCAAAACCGGTGGAATCCGGCATGCGGATGAACTCGAAATTGACCACTGGTTCGGCCATTTGCAGCGGGGCCGGAATAAGGGCACGCAGCTTGTCCGGGTCGGTACGGTAACTGATGATGAAGAATTCCCGCTGGTAAAAGCGATAAGGGCCGGGCGGGAAGGCAGGGCTGCTGATGGGCATGGCAAAGGCCTGTTGGCGAATCTGTTCGATTTCCATTGAGGTTCCCATAGTGGTGGTGGGCGGATGAGGGCATGGTTCGCAGCTGAACCGTTGGCAAGAATGGGGGGGATGCGCAGCATATGCCAGACGACAGAGCTGGTAGAGGGGCTGGTTTTTTCAGAAGAGCTGGCACTGGTGTCGGCAGGCCATGCGCATGAGCGGTTTGCGGTGGAATCGGGTTATCATGCTGGCTTAACTGTCAGATGGCCGGCACGACGCATGGTCATCCCGCGTGGGCTGCTGCCTGCGCCATAACGCCAAGAACACAAGCACACACTATGTCTCAGCACACCTTTTCTCCCGATGGAACGGCGCTGACCAGCCCCAAGGCCTGGTATCAGGCAGCCAGTGAGAAGCCCGGTTTCATTCACGATGCTGCCCAGGCTGCCGCGATCGAGCAACTGGATGCATTGTGGCATCAACTGTTGGAATTCAAGGACAAGCGCAACCGCTTTCTCGGACGCAGCCTGCGCAGCCCGGATGTGCCGCGCGGCCTGTATTTCTGGGGTGGGGTGGGGCGCGGCAAGAGCTTTCTGATGGACGCTTTCTACGCCTGCGTGCCGTACCGTCGCAAGCGTCGTATCCATTTTCACAATTTCATGGCCGAGGTGCATCGCGAGCTGCGCCAGCTGGCCGGTAGCAAAGACCCATTGCTGGCCTATGCCGACAAGATTGCCCGCGAGACCCGTCTGCTGTGTTTTGACGAATTCCATGTCAGCGACATTGCCGATGCGATGATGCTGGGCCGCCTGCTCAGTGCCTTGTTCGAGCGCGGCGTGGTGTTGGTCACCACCTCCAACTATCCGCCGGACGGCTTGTATCCCAATGGCCTGCAACGGCAGAACTTCCTGCCAACCATTGAGCTGATCAAGCGCGAGCTGGATGTGCTGAACGTGGATGGCGGCAATGATTACCGCCTGCGCGAGCTGACGCGCGAGCCCTTGTTCATGGTGCCGGACGACGCGGCTGCCGAGGCGCGGATGGAAGGCATGTTCACCCGCCTGAGCAGTGAAGCATTGATTGCCAAGCAGGAAATCGAAGTGCTGGGGCGGCAGATTCCGGTGAAAAAACTGGCACCGGGCATCATCTGGTTCGACTTTCTGGCCATTTGCGACGGTCCGCGTGCGCAGACCGACTATCTCGAAATCGCCACCGAATTCCATACCGTGTTCATCAGCGGCATCCCCAGGCTGGCGGCCAAGGATGCCTCCATTGCCCGCCGCTTTACCTGGCTGGTGGATGTGTTCTACGACAACCGGGTGAAGCTGATAGCCTCAGCGGCGGTGCCCATCGACGATATTTACACCGACGGCGTGCAGGCCAGCGAATTTTTCCGAACTGCCAGCCGACTGACCGAGATGCAGTCCAAGAGTTATCTGGAACTGCCGCACCAGAGTGCCGGCCAGACGCACGACCAGCCGCCGCCAGGCGTGGTGATCTGACGCTTGTTCCGCTGTGTAACGGCCAGACTTTGTCTGGCCGTTTTGCTTTCAGGCTTCCGGAATGTCGTCGATCAGGGCAATCAGGTCGGTGACACCGACGTCCTCGCCCAGCTGGGACAGCAAGGTGGTGGCCTGGCCACGGTGGTGGGTCTGGTGGTTGAAGAAGTGCAAGAGCAGGGCATGGAAGTTCTTGCACTGCGCGATGCCGCGGGTGTTGTGATAGGCCAGCGGCTGATCAAGATCGCTGTCCTCAAGCTGGCGGCATAGCCGGATGATGACTTCGTCCAGTAGCTGTCGTCGCGCCGCCAGTGCTGGCAACTGGTCAAACAGCAGGCCGTTCAGGGAGGTGGGGGCCGCAATAGCCTGCAGCGGCTGCAAGGCGGAAAAACCGGCCGGATGCTGGAAAAAGCGTTGCAGCCACAGGGTATCGGCCACCACGATGTGATTGAGCGTGCCGAACAGCGAGCCAAAAAACGCGCCGCTGTCCTGTTGCAAGGCAGCCCCCGGCAAGCGGGCGGCTGCCTGGTAAAGCCTGTCATTCATCCACTGGTTGTAGCGGGCTTGCAGCGCAAGCTGTTCGAGTCGGTTCATGGTCCCCTCCTGAAAACAGCACGATAACGCAGCATTTGCCGGAATGACAGGCAAAACAAAAGCGGCCATCAGGCCGCTTTTTGCACAGCATTCAAACAGGCGATCAGGCGCGCTTTTTGAATT
Organism: Aquitalea sp. ASV11; assembly: GCF_016429185.1. Taxonomy (NCBI): domain Bacteria; kingdom Pseudomonadati; phylum Pseudomonadota; class Betaproteobacteria; order Neisseriales; family Chromobacteriaceae; genus Aquitalea; species Aquitalea sp. ASV11. The sequence goes on along the minus strand of NZ_JAELUD010000030.1, from coordinate 25,316 downwards.
CGCCGGTGCGGGTATCGATTTCGATCTTTTCGCCAGTGTTGACGAAGGCCGGAACCTGAACTTCGAAGGTGGTGCCCACCAGCTTGGCCGGCTTCAGAACCTTGCCCGAAGTGTCGCCACGTACGGCCGGCTCGGTGTATTCCACTTCGCGGATTACGGTGGTCGGCAGTTCCACGGAGATGGCCTTGCCATCGTAGAAGGTTACCTGGCAAACATCTTCCATGCCGTCAACGATGTAGTTGATGGTGTCGCCCAGGTTGTCGGCTTCTACTTCGTACTGGTTGAATTCGCTGTCCATGAATACATACATCGGGTCAGCAAAGTAGGAGTAGGTGCAATCCTTGCGGTCCAGAACCACGACGTCGAACTTGTCGTCAGCGCGGTAAACGGCTTCAGAGCCGGCGCCGGTCAGCAGGTTCTTCATCTTCATCTTCACGACGGAAGCGTTACGGCCGGATTTGCTGAATTCGGCTTTTTGCACGACCATCGGGTCGTTGCCTACCATGAATACGTTGCCAGCGCGGAGTTCTTGTGCGGTTTTCATTACGTGTAAAGTCCCAAACTCTTGATTGAACTCGGAAAACGGTTTCCGAAAAACGGGCTATTTTAGCCGGTTTTGTATGAATTGCACCAGCCGCATCCCCAAGTCACCATGTTGCAGCAGTTTGTCGGGCCAGTGGCGGCTGTGCAGGTGCCATTGCGGCAGCTGTTTTTCCAGTTGTTGCCAGGCGGCCACCATGCCCTGGCCGTGGTTCCAGGCATGGCTGACGGCACGCAGGACCGTGGCGGTCTCTGCATCCAGCGCAGCGCAATAGTGTGACAAAAAGGCATCAAGCTTCACCATGTGCGCAGCGTCGTCTTGCGGGTAGATGTGCCAGATGAAAGGCCGTCCGGCCCATTGCGCCCGCACGAAGCTGTCTTCGCCGCGCACGAAGTTGACATCACAAGACCACAAGCTCAGGTCGTAACTGTCCTGATCGGTCATCGGCAGCACATGCACGGTGAGTGAACCTTGGCTGACATGCTGGCCCGCCTTTAACGGCTGGCCCATCACGGCTTCCACGTCAGCCAGCACCTTGCCTTCCGGCACCATGCAGTGCACCGGCAGCGTGCTGTGCGTCCAGTAGTCCAGCAATTCGCGTGCCGCCGGGTTTTCGTAGGCAAACAGGCTGACGCGCCATTCTTCCGGCTGTTTCTCCTGGATATCGAACATCTGCCAGAAGGCGCGCTGTGCCAGACTGTCCTGTTGCCACTGCTGGCGGGTTTCGATCAGACCGTCCTCGCACAGCAGGCCGCCGGTGCGATCGGTAAAGCCCGGAAAGAAGAAATGCTTGGTCAGCGGCAGGCGCGGGTGGGGCGAGGCCATGCCATGGCAGCCTTCCACCCAGTCTTCGGCCGACAGGTATTCCAGATTGATCCAGACCGGTTTGACATCAGCCCTTGCCATGGCTTGTTCCACGGCCTCGGGCAGCCGGCAGCCAAATGCTTCTATCACCACCTGTGCCGGTTGGTAGTCGACAAATGCGTCATCCGCGCGCCAATGGCATATGCGGATGCCGTCCAGCTCCTGGCTGGCCAGGCCCGGTTCCAGCAGCGGGGCAATGCGGCCGAAGCTGGCCAGGTCGTCCACCCACAGCCGTACCTCGTAGCCAAAGTCGTGCGACAGTCGGCGTGCCAGCCGCCAGGCGACGCCGATGTCGCCGTAGTTGTCGATGACAGTACAGAAAATGTCCCAGCTGAGGGTGGAGGAGTCGGGCATGGTGCAGGCATCCGGGAAAAAGCTGGCGCAGCATAGCACGGCAAGGTGACAGTGTGAGGAAGATGCCGGGCTCTCTGCGGTACATGCTTGCTAACAACATGTAACTAACACTGTTTGATAAAACAGTTAAAATGAAATTTGCTGTCAAAAAGAAGAAGGTCATGAGCGCAACTGATCAAAGTACTGGTAAATCCCCTTCATCGCGCCCGCCGCGACGCTGGCGGCGCTGGCTGGCCGGCATGGCTGCCGTGCTGCTATTGCTGTGGGGGTTTCTGGCGGGTATTGCGCCGGGCATCGTCCAGAGTCAGGCGGCCAAATGGGCGGCAGGAATCGGCCGCAAACTGAGCCTGGGAGAGGTTTCGATCAATCCCTGGCGCATGGCCGTGGAAATCCGCCAGCTCAAGTTGGCCGAGGGCAAGGGCAGCCCCTTGTTTGCTGCAGACCGGGTGTATGTGAATCTGGACCCGACTGCCTTGCTGCTGGGGCGCTGGCAGTTGTCGGAATTCAGCGTTGATGCCCCGCAGGTATGGGTGCAGCGTGACGGCCAGGGCCTGTGGAACTGGGCGCGCCTCATGAGTGATGCCAGTGGCCCGGCCCAGCCCAAAAAGGACGATGGCTCACCGACCAAATTCCTGCTGCAGGCGCTGAACATCCGCAATGGCCAGCTCATGTTCCAGGACCAGCTGGCCGGTAGCGACAGCTTCAAGGTGTCACCGCTGAATCTGGCGCTGACCGATCTTTCCACCTTGCCCGAAGCTGGTGGCTATCGTCTGCATGCCGCGCTGGGCGACGGCACGCAACTGGACTGGAAAGGCAGCCTGCAGTTGCAGCCCTTGCAATCACGCGGCGAAGCCAGCATCCGCGGCTTTACCCTGGCCAGCATCTGGGAATACGTCAAACCGCATTTCAATATTGCCAGGCCACAAGGCACGCTATCGCTACAGGCCAGCTATCAGTTTGATCTGAAAGGCAAGACGCCACAGTTGCAGATCAGCCCCTTCAGCGCTGAACTGAAGGGCTTGCAGATGCAGGCTCCCGGTACGCAGCATCGCTTTGTCCTGCCTTTGTTGCAGCTCAAAGGGGGGCGTTTTGACCTGCAACATAGCCAGTTGAGCCTGCAACAGATTGCGCTGGATGGTGGCAGCCTGGAAGCACAACGCATGGCGGATGGCAGCCTGGACTGGCTGGCAGCCCTGCCGGCCAGCCCGGCTGCGGGTTCCACATCCACTGCAAGCAGCAAAGCAGCCCCTTCGCCGTGGCAGGTGAAGGTGGAAGACATCAAGCTGGCCAACTGGCAATACCGCTTTGGCGATGCCGGTTATGCCACCCCGCTGCAAGTGGCGGCCCGCCTGCCGCTATTGCACGCCCGTTTTGAGCTGGACCCGAAACGCGGTTTTGCGGTGGACAAGCTGGCGGGTGAACTGGCCGACATCACACTGGGCAATGCCGCGCAGCCCGCCCAGATTGCCCTGGCCAAGCTGGTGTTGCAGCCTTCGCGCATTGTGCAGCAGGGGCAGCTGATTGAACCGGGTGCGGTTGATCTGCAAGGCTTGCAGGTAGCGGTGGAACGCAACAAGCAGGGGCAGTTGAACCTGGCGACACTGTTTGCGCCGGGCAAGGGGGGCAAGACAGCCAGGGAAGTCAAGACGGCCGCCAAGGCCGATGCTGACCAAAAACAGACCGGCTGGCAGCTGCACTATCCCTTGCTGAATCTGCATGAAGGGCAGATCAGCTGGACCGACCAAACCGTGCCGCGCCCGGTCAGTGCCACGCTGCGCGATGTCACGGCCAGGCTGGAGGCAAAAGATGCGCAGCAGTTGGCCGTGGATGTAGGCGGCAAGCTGGAATCCGGCCAGTTTACCGCTGCATTGCAGCTGGACCCGAGCGCGGCAGCCATCAAGGGCAAGGTCAATGCCCAGTCGCTGCCGCTGGCGCCGTTTGCACCCTATGGCCTGAGTGGTACGCCATTGCGCATGAGCGGCGGTCAGCTCAATGCCGAGCTGAATGTGGAATCGGCCAGCCAGGGCTGGAAAGTTGCCGGGACGGCCGGCATCAGCAAGCTGGCCATCATGGAGCCGGGTGAAAAACTGCCGCTGCTGGGGTGGAGTAATCTCAAGGTCAATGGCATCAAGGCGCAAAGCACAGCCAGCCTGCCGCTGAGTGTGGCAGTGCAGGACATCCAGCTGGAAGCCTTGTCGGCCCGGCTGATTCTGGATGCCAAGCGCCAGCTCAACTGGCAGCGCATTTTTGCCGCCAAGTCTGCGGCTAATCCGCCGTCGGCCACGCCAGTCACGCCAGCGAAGGTCAGTGCGATTCCACCAGTGGATATTCGCAGCATCCACCTGAATCGCAGCAAGGTGCAGTTTGCCGACCAGAGCATGAACCCGAACTTTGCCACCCAGATGCACCATCTGCGCGGTTCGATTCAGGGCCTGTCCACCCGCCCGGGTCGTACGGGCACCATCACGCTGGATGGCGATGTCGACCAGTACGGTGATGTGCGGGTACGCGGCGCGCTGGCCCCGATGGCGGTGACTGACAATACCGATGTCACGCTGTCCTTCCGCAATATTCCGCTCAACAACCTCAACCCCTATGCCACCACCTTTGCCGGCTGGCGCATTAATGACGGCCGCCTGACGGTGGACCTGCATTACCTGCTGGACCACCGCCAGATGAAGGGACAGAACCGGGTGGTGATCAACACCATCCAGCTGGGCGACGAGGTGCCGGACTACAAGGGTACGCACCTGCCTCTGCGGCTGGCGGTAGCCTTGCTGGAAGATAGCGACGGCAAGATTGATCTGGATTTGCCGGTATCCGGCAGCCTGGATGACCCGCAATTCAGCTATGGCCAGGTGGTGTGGAAGGCACTGGTGAATGTGGTCACCAAGGTGGTGACGGCACCGTTCCGCGCGCTGGGTGCCCTGCTGGGCGGCGATGGTTTTGACAATGTGTTCTTCATTCCCGGTGAAGCCAATGTCGCTCCGCCGGAGCGGGAAAAGCTGGAAAAAGTGGCGGGCCTGATGAGCAAGCGTCCCAAGATGCAGTTGCAGCTTGCCGGCAGCTTTGACCCCGAGCTGGACAGCAAGGAGCTGGCGCGCGCGCGCGTAGACAGTGCCATCCTGCAAGCTGCCGGGCGCAGCCTGCTGCCGGGCGAGCCGCTACCCGTGCCGGACCTGTCCGACCCGGCCATGCTGGATGCCATCAAGACAGTCTATGCGCGTGAGCTGGGCCGTCTGAAACTGATGTCACGCACCCTGAATCCGGGTGGGCCATCCGGCGCTGCATTGGCCAAACTGTTGCGCGGTGAACTGATTGCCGCGCAGAAAGTGGATACGGCCGCCTTGCAGGCACTGGCTCGTCAGCGTGCGGAAAATGCCCGCAAGGTGATGATGCACAATGACAACACTCTGGCCGATCGCATCACGCTGGGCGACCCGGCCAAAACCCGCGCCGAACGGGACGGTGTGCCACTGGGGATCAAGTTGTCCAGCAAGTAGCGCATAAAACGGCTTGATGTCCATCAATAAACGGCGTAACTACATATGGTGTAGTACGCCGTTTTCTTTTGCCAGATGTTGTGAGTTTCTCGCAGCACCCACCATCGGCGCGCTATCGGCAAGCGGGTGTGCATTGCTTGGCGAACAGGCGTAAAGTCATGGATTGCCAAAGTGGCAAGGCTGCAGAAGTCAGGAAAATTCTCAAAAATTTCAGGAAATCGAGGGGCCGGAATGAAGCGTGAAAACAGTGCCGTCATGCTGGAGCAGGATATCTCGCGCGAGGTATTGCTGGAAAAGTATGCCAAGGGTGATGAACAGAGCGTCAGCGAGGTCAGACTGCGGGTAGCCCGTGCCCTGGCGGCGCTGGAGCAGGACCCGGCCCGCTTCGAGCCGCTGTTTTTCCAGGCACTGGACAATGGCTTCATTCCCGGTGGCCGCATCAATTCCGCCGCCGGTACCGAGCTGCGCGCCACGCTGATCAACTGCTTTGTGCAGCCGGTGGGCGATTCGGTCTCCGAACCTTCCAATGGCAAGGCCGGTATTTACGAAGCCTTGCTGCAGGCCGCCGAAACCATGCGTCGTGGCGGTGGTGTGGGCTACAACTTCTCGCGCATACGTCCCAAGGGGGCACGGGTAAAAGGCACCAATAGCCGCGCTTCCGGGCCGGTATCGTATATGCGGGTGTTCGACCGCAGTTGCGAGACGGTGGAATCCGCCGGTGCCCGCCGTGGTGCGCAAATGGGTGTGCTGGATGTCAGCCATCCGGACGTGGAAGACTTCATCCACGCCAAGGACAAGGGCGACCTGCGCAACTTCAATATTTCGGTTGGTGTATCCGACGATTTCATGCGCGCGGTGGAAGCCGACGCCGAGTGGGAACTGACTCACAGCGTGGAACCGGCCACCGACGCCTTCCCCGGCCACTACCAGCGTGCCGACGGCCTGTGGGTGTACCGCAAAGTGTCTGCCCGTGCGCTGTGGCAGCAGATCATGGAATCCACCTATGACCACGCAGAGCCGGGCGTGCTGTTCATGTCCAAGATCAACCAGGACAACAACCTGTCCTATTGTGAGGTGATTGAATCCACCAACCCCTGTGGCGAACAACCGCTGCCGGATTACGGCTGCTGCGACCTGGGTTCGGTCAATCTCACCAAATACGTGCGTCAACCGTTTGGTGCCAAGCCCAGCTTTGATTTCAAGGCCTTCGAGAGCGTGGTGCGCATGTCCATCCGCATGCTGGACAATGTGCTGGACCTGACCGTATGGCCGTTGAAAGAGCAGGAGCGCGAAGCGCAGTCCAAGCGCCGGGTCGGTCTTGGTTTTACCGGCCTGGGCGATGCGCTGATCATGCTGAAGATTCGTTACGACAGCGAAGAAGGCCGACGTTTTGCCGCGCGCATTTCCGAATCCATGCGCGATGCAGCCTATGATGCCTCGGTGGACCTGGCTATCGAGAAGGGCGCTTTCCCGCTGTTTGATGCCGACAAATATCTGGCCGAACCGCATTGCGCCAGCCGCCTGCCTGACAGCATCAAGGCCCGTATCCGCAAGCACGGCATCCGCAACTCGCACCTGCTGTCGATAGCTCCTACCGGCACCATTTCGCTGGCGTTTGCCGATAACGCCAGCAATGGCATCGAGCCGCCGTTCTCCTGGTTCTACACCCGCAAAAAGCGCATGGCCGATGGCACGACCCAGGAATACCTGGTGGAAGACCATGCCTATCGCGTCTACCGCATGCAGGGTGGCGACACCCAGGCGCTGCCGGACTACTTTGTCTCGGCACTGGAAATGAGTGCGCTGGACCATATGCGCATGGTGGCTGCGGTGGCCCCGTATATCGACACCGCCATCTCCAAGACGGTGAACGTGCCGGCGGATTATCCGTTTGCCGATTTCGAAAGCCTGTATCTGGAAGCCTGGCGTAATGGCCTGAAGGGCATTACCACTTACCGTCCCAACAGCGTGCTCGGTTCGGTACTGTCGGTGGAACCGGCCAAGGAAAGCGCCAAGGAAGCTCCGCAGGACCTGTCCGCCAGCCAGGATGGCGACCCGGACCGCCGCATCACCCTGAATACCGCGCCCAGCCCGGCGCTGGCCAGCCTGAAGTGGCCGAACCGGCCCAAGCTGAAAGAAGGCAACCCCTCCTGGACCTATATGGTGGAAGGCCCGGCCGGTGACTTTGCCGTGGTGGTGGGGCATGTGGAAAATGGCCGCATCACGCCGTTTGAGTGCTGGGTGAATGCCACCGAAGAACAGCGTGGCCTGGGCGCGATTGCCAAGACGCTGTCGATGGATATGCGCTGCCGCGACCATGCCTGGCTGTCGGCCAAACTGGATGCCTTGTCGCATACCAATGGTGACAAGCGCTATGTGTTCGAGCTGGGCGAGCGCACCGTTTATGCCACTTCCGCTGCCGCCGCACTGGGGCAGGTGGTGCGTCATCGCGTGGAGCAACTGGGCGCACTGACTGCCGACCAGCACGAGCCCACCCCGGTGATGGATGCGCTGTTTGCCCGCAAGGAACCGAAATCCGGCACCGATGGCACCATGAGCTGGTCGGTGGATGTGGCCAACCCGCAAACCGGTGACGATTTCGTGCTCTTCCTGAAAGAGCTGGTATTGCCCAATGGCCAGCGCCGCCCGTACTCGGTGTGGCTGGCCGGTAATTACCCGCGCGAACTGGATGGCCTGTGCAAGATGCTGTCGCTGGACATGCGGGTGATCGATCCGGCCTGGATCGGCATGAAGCTGCGCAAGCTGTTGAGCTATGCCGAGCCGCAAGGCGACTTCTTTGCCCGCATTCCGGGTCAGGAAAAATCGCAAAGCTGGCCGTCCACCGTGGCCTATATGGCGCAGCTGATGATTCACCGCTACGCCATGCTGGGGGTACTGACCCAGGATGGGGTGCCGCTGGAGGAAATGGGGGTGATGGTGCCGGAGCAGAGCGATCTGTTCAGCCCGGAAACCGCTGCCCAGCCGGCACTCAAACCCTTGTCCGGCAAGCCCTGCCCGGAATGTGGCAATCATGCGCTGATCAAGAAGGATGGTTGTGAATTCTGCACCGCTTGCGGCCATGTAGGGGCTTGCGGATAAGGTGTAGTGCTTGCGGGTGGGGCGCTCTGTAAGCTGACCTGCCTGCAGGCTGGAGCCTCAGCCATCGTCTCGATAGCGGTTTTCCGGCAGGCCCCGGTGGCCAGTGCGGATGGCCAGTACCGCACCATCCTGTGGGCCGGGCTGGCTCAGGCCGAAGCGGGCGGAAGTAATCAGCAGGGTATCCAGTTGTTTGCCACCCTGTGCATTCCCAAAGGTACAGCTGGTCGGGTTGCGTACCGGCAGCGGGATGATGCGGTCGGTTTTACCTGTTGGTGTGGTACGCACGATGCAGCCTCCGCCAAAGCGGGCCGTCCACAGACAGCCGTCCTCATCCATGGCCGAACCATCGGGAATGCCCGGCCCGCCTTGTTGCAACACCCGGCGCTGACTGATGTCGCCGGATGCCGCGTCGTAGTCCCACACCCAGATGGCATTGCGTTGGCTGTCGCCAGCATAAAAGCAGCGCTGGTCGGGCGACCAGGCCATGGTATTGGGGCAGCCGAATTCGGCTGCGCTCAAGGCGATGGCTTGCTCCCCGCTGGTACGCCACAGGCGACCGGCACAGCGGGAGGTGGCACGTGGCTGGCCATGGTGGTCCAGATTGTTTTCCATGCTGGCCACCCAGAAGCGTCCGGCCGGATCACACTTGCCTTCATTCAGCCGTAGCTGCGGGTCGGTTTCCGGCCGGGTGAGCCAGTGCAACAGCCCTTGTGTCGGCGTCCACAGCGCGGTGCCGCTGGCGAAGGCCACCACCGCCATGTCGCCCTGCCGGTTCAGCGCCAGTGCGGCAGGCAGTTCGGCAGTGGGAAAGCTGTCGGTGCGGCCATCCGGCCAGCGGCGGCGGATGGCCTGTGCCGTCATGTCCACCGACCACAGGCAACCGTGCTCAGCATCCCAGAACGGGCTTTCGCCTACGTGGTCGCGTTGCCTGCCCCAGATGGCTATTTTCATGATTGTGATTCAGAAAAATAGTGTGGAAACAGGGCTTGCGCCTGCTCCAGGAACGAGAAGATCCGCCGCAGATGCAACTGCAGGCAGGCTTCCGCTGCCATGCCATCGCTGCCGGCAATGCTGTCGCGTATGGCCTGGTGCTGGGCAATCACCATGGCCAGATCCTCTACCGAGGCGACTGTCAGTTGCCGGAAACGGTCCATATGCACCTTGACGCGGGCAATCTCCTCGATCACCGGGCCGCAGCCGGCAAACAGGGCGATATGGCGGTGAAAATCCTCGTCCGACTGATAAAAGCGTTCCAGATCGCCCACTTGCAGATAAGTACGTTGCAGGGTGATCTCCTTGTCCAGCTGCATCAGCAGGAGCTGGCGATCTGTCATGGCCATGACTTTGCGCAGCATGGCGGTTTCCAGTGCTTCGCGCATGAATTGCGACTTTTCCAGATCGCTGCGGCGCAAGGGCAGTACACGGCTGCCCCGCTGCGGCATGACTTCCAGCAGACCCTGTTCCGCCAGCCTGGCCATCGCCTCGCGTACCGGGGTGCGGCTGACGCCCAGAGTGGCGGAAAGCGTAGCTTCTGAAATCAGCTGGCCCGGTTCCAGTTCAAAGCGGCAAATCCGCTCCAGCAGCAACTGGTATAGCTGGCGCGCCAGCGGCTGGCGCGGATCCGGTACAAAGGGTTTGGGCGTAGCCAAGGCTGCGGGCTTGCTCATCACACTTGCAGACCTTGCATGAACTGACGGCGCAGCAGCCCAAACAGCAATAAGGTGGGCAGCGAGGCCAGCACGGCGGCGGTCAGCATGATATTGGGCCCGCTTTGCGCATAACTGCCCTGGAATACCAGCAAGGCATTCATGATGGAACGGGTCTCCGGGCTATTGCCCAGTACCGAGGAAAACAGCATGTCGTTCCAGATCCAGGTGAATTGCAGCAGGAACACCGCCGACATCGGGCCGCGCAGATTGGGCAGGATGATGCGCCAGAACAGCATGAATTCCGACGCCCCATCCAGCCGTGCCGCCTGGTCGATTTCCAGGCTCAGGTTCTGCATGTAATTGCGTAATACCAGCACCGGGAAGGGAATGCAGATAGCGGTATACAGCAGGCACATGCCCAGATGCGTATCCAGCAGCTCAGCCCACTGGAAGCCGAAGAACAGTGGAATCAGGTACATCTGGAAGGGAAACACCGTGCCGGCAAACAGCAGCAGGAACCACAGATTGCGATGCCTGAATTGCATGCGTGCCAGCGGATAAGCGGCCATGGCGGCCAGCAGCACCGCCAGCGAGGCACCCACCGCGGCATACAAGCTGGAGTTGAGCATGGCCTGTGCCATATCGCCCTGTTCCCAGGCCATGCGGATATTCTCCTGCAAGGGGGACACACCCTCGGGCAGGGACAGCGGAGGCGAGGCGGCATACTCGGCGGTGGATTTGAAGATGGCCAGCAAGACATAGCTGAAGGGCAGCAGCCACAGCAAGGCGATTGCTAATCCGCACAGGGCCTTGCCCCAGCGTGGCGGAGATGCCGGCGGCGGCAGGGCCAGCCATTTGGCTTGTTGCGATGTCAGGTTTTGCATCAGCGGACCATCCTGTCTACACGGGCTTGCAACAAGGTCTGGAGCCAGGTGACGGCCAGCACCACGCCACCAATCACCACGGCGGTGGCGGCAGCAAAGGCCCAGCTGTTTTTCTGGAAGGCTTCGAAGTACATGAATACCGCCAACGACAGGGTGCGCTGCTGCGGATAGTTGGCCCCCATCACCCACAGCAGATCAAACACGGTAAAGCCAGCCAGTACTGACAGAATCACCACCATCAGCAAGGTGGGGGAGAGCAAGGGCAGGGTGATGTGGCGGAACACCTGCCAGGGCCGGGCACCATCCATGCGGGCAGCATCCAGCGGGTCGCGCGGTAGCGCAGCCAGCCCCAGCAACAGCAAGACCATCACCAAGCCGCAGCTTTGCCAGACAAAGGTCAGGATGATGGCTGGCGTGACCAGCTGTTCTTCAAACAGCCAGCCGGTTTCCTCCGGCATGCTGGTGAACTGTCCCAGCATCTGGTTGAGCATGCCTTGTGGTGCGTAGACGTAGTACCACATCACACCCACCGCCGTCGGGGCCAGAATGCGCGGCAGAAAAATGATGGATTTGAACCATTCCTGACCGGGCATCCGGCGGAACAGCAGCGCCAGTCCCAATCCTACCGTGAGGGGAAACAGCACCGACGCCACCACCCACAGCGCGGTATTGCCCAGCGCATCGTCAAAATAGGGGCTGGACCACAACTGGTGATAGTTTTCCAAGCCGGCGAACTCGTCCCGGCCCTCAAACAGTTGCCATTGGGTAAAACTGAGCCAGATGTTGTACAGCACCGGTAGTAACAGCAGGGCTGTCACCAGCAGCAGGGCAGGTGCCATGAAGCGCAGTGCCAGGCGAAACTGACGCCCTTGCCGGGCGCGTTCGCGAGCCTTGATTTGTGCCAGTCCGATGCGGGCCAGCAGTTGTTGATCATGCTGCAAGAGCGGGTTCATGCCGGTCTCCGTTCAAGTGCGGGTGGCTGGCCTGTGGCCAGGCGATGGATCAGGACTTCTTGCGCTTGCTCCAATAAGCCGCATTCAGGCTTTGCATGCGCTGCATGACGTTCTGGGCGGTGTTCATGTCCGGTTTGAGCATGAAACGGTTGAATTCCGCCACCATTTCGCCTTGCAATGCGGTGGGCACGCCTTCCCACCAGCGCAGAAACATGGCATGCCTCGTTTGGGCCAGTTGGGCATTCACCTGGCTGACAATGGCATTGGGGGCAGCAATCTTGTTGTTGCCGATATAGTTGCCCGATGCCTTGCCCCAGGTTTGCGCACCCTGGTTGGAAACCCAGAAGCGCAGCGTCTTCATTACATCAGGATTGGCTGCTCCCTTGCGGGAAACCACAATCGGTGCGCCTTCCACAATAATGGCCGGCTGCTGCACACCAGGCGCATTGGGCAGGATGAATACGCCCAGCTCCTGAAGTGGGAAGCCCGCCTTACCCAGCAGGCCGACTGCCCAATCGCCGAACAAATACATCACCCCCTTGCCCCGGACGAAGTCGTTGATTTCTTCATTGGAGCGCGGGTCGGAAAACCAGCCTTTGGCATACATGTCGGCCCATATGCTGAATACCTTGCGTACCGCCGGGCTGTCATAGGCCACGCTGCCATTGTTCAGGCCGACATAGGCCTTGGGGTCGGTGCGCAGCAGCAATTCCTGAAACCAGATGAAGCCGCGCCAGCCATCCTGGGTGGTAGCCAGAAACGGCGTCTGGCCGGCAGCTTTGATGCGAGCAGCCAGGGTTTGCAGCTCGGCCCAGTTGCTGGGTGGTTTCAAGCCCAGACGGGAAAATACGCGCTTGTCGTATAACACCACCCAGCGCGACAGCTGCAAAGGAACGGCATAGGGCTGCCCCCCCACGCTGAACAGGTCCTTGACGCCTGGCTGAAAGCGGCCATCGGCTTCCATCTCTTTCCACAGTGCGTCCAGTGGCGCCAGCTGACCGGTGGCTGCCAGCGTATTCAGCGATGCGCCGGTCCACCAGGTAAACAGCTCCGGTGTACGGCCAGAGGCGACCGAGGCCTGAATGAAAGTCTTGTATTGCTCCGCATTGGCATAAGGTGAAATTTTCAGGCTGATGCCATCGGTGCGCGCGGCATTAGCCACGGCCTGCAATGGTGCACTCCAGAAGCCTTTGTCATTGAACAGTTGTACTTCCTTGGCCGAGACAGCAGTGCTGAACAGGCAGCCAGCTAGCAGGGCAAAACGGAGCAAGGCTGGGCGTGTCATGGTGTATTGGTCTCCTGACGCTGCTGCTGATCAGCACGTAGCGATATGCCGCTATCGGCATCGAACAGGTGCAGGTTTTCGGCTCGGACGGTAAAGCGCAGGGTCTGGCCATCGGCAACCGGGAGCGGGGGCAGTTGGCGGGCAATCAGCGGCCCGCTGGCGGATTCGGCAAACAGCAGGGTTTCATTGCCCAGCATTTCCGACAGCGTGATGGTGGCGGCAAAGGTTTCGGCCTCTGGCGGAGCTTCATCCGGCCAATGCGGCACGATGTCTTCCGGGCGCAAGCCGGCGCAGACGCGCTGTCCATGCGTCAATGCTGTGTCAAAGCGAGTCCGGTCCAGTGGTATGCGCAGCGCCGGCGAGGCAAAGAAGAAGTGTTCCCCCTCCTGCTGCAGTGTGCCGTGGAAAAAGTTCATTTGCGGTGTGCCGATGAAGCTGGCGACAAAGTGATTGACCGGATTCCGGAATACATCCAGCGGGCTGCCTTGCTGCACGATGGCGCCGTCTTTCATCACTACCATGATGTCGGCCAGGGTCATGGCTTCTACCTGATCGTGGGTCACATAAACGGTGGTGACCTTGAGCCGGTGTTGCAGGCGCTTGATTTCCACCCGCATCTGGTTGCGCAGCTTGGCATCCAGATTGGACAGCGGTTCGTCAAACAAAAACACCTTGGGCTCGCGCACGATGGCCCGTCCCATGGCAACGCGCTGCCGTTGGCCCCCGGATAGCTCGGCCGGTTTGCGGCTAAGGTAGGGGGTCAGCTCCAGTGTTTTTACTACGGCATCAATCCGGTCCTGCCGCTCGGCGGCAGAAATGCCGGCCAGTTTCAGCGAAAAGGCCAGGTTTTCCTGCACCGTCATGTGCGGATAAAGCGCATAGGACTGGAACACCATGGCCACGCTACGTTCCTGGGGCGGCAGCTCATTAGCCAGTTTGCCGTCAATCAGCAACTGGCCATGGCTGATGCTTTCCAGTCCGGCAATCATGCGTAGGGTGGTGGACTTGCCGCAACCGGAAGGGCCGACCAGCACCACGAAGGCTCCATCAGGTATATCGAGATTGATGCCGCGCACCACCACCTGCTGTTCGTATACCTTGACCAGGTCGCGCAGGCAGACTTCAGCCATGGTGCACCCCCACCTGCTTTTGGTGCGGGTCGGCCCAGCGCCGCTCCGGCAAAATGCCATACCAGCCGGGTCGGCCGGGGTCCCGGTCATAGGCATAGCCACCCACGCTGCGGTAGTGCTCGGCATACTGTGCCAGCTTGTCATGGCACACTTCGACCCCAAGACCCGGCCCGGACGGCAAGGTAATGGCTCCGTTCTGATAGCTGAATTTGCCCCCCACCAGAATATCGTCGCTCAGGTGATGGTAATGGGCATCGGCCGCGAAATTGAGATTGGGCAAGGCAGCACCCAGATGCAGCATGGAGGCCAGCTGGATGCCCAGTTCGCCGGAGGAGTGAATGGCGGCGGAGTGCTGGAAGGTTTCCAGCACGGTGCCCGCCTTGTACGCCTGCCGCAGTCCGCCCCAGAAGGTGGTATCCAGCAGGATGACATCCACCAGACTGTGGCGCATGCATTGCGCCAGCTGTTCAAAATTGACCACCACCATATTGGTTGCGGTGGGAATGGGCTGGCGTTCGCGCACGCGGCGCATGCCCTCCAGCCCCCAGGTGGGGTCTTCCAGATAATCATTCGGCAGATGGGCGATGGCGCGACCGACGCGCAGGCTTTCTTCCACCGACCAGCTGGCGTTAGGGTCCAGTCGCAGCCGGTCGCCTGGCAGGGCGGCGGCCAGCGCTTCCATGACCGCGATATCGTGGTCGGGCGCAAAGTGCCCGCCCTTGAGCTTGTGAACCCGGAAACCATGGCGCTGCTTCAGTTCCAGCGCATGGCGCACCATGTCTTCCGGCATGGTTTCACCGCCGCGGCCATTGTGTTCATAGCGGTAGAACAGGTAAGCGGCAAAATCCACCTGCTCGCGCAGCGCACCACCGAGAAAATCACAGGCACGCATGCCCAGCTGCTTGCCGGCCAGATCCAGACAGGCCATTTCAATGGCGGCATGCAGTTGCAGACGGTTGTTGTACAGGCTGGCCGTGGGATTCATGATTTTCCAGCGCAGTTGCTCGAACTGCAGCGGATCATGTCCCTTCAGGTAGGGCAGCAAGGCCTTGACGGCCGCTTCGGCACTTTCGCCGCCACCGCCCAGCTCGCCCCAGCCGGACAAACCGTTATCGTCGACCACCTCCACCACGGTGCGGACAAAGCGCTGCCAGTGCACGCCGGCGGAATGTCTGAGCGGAGCTTCCAGAGGAACGGCAACCGTTGTTGCCTTGATATCTACAATGGCCATATTTCAGTCCTGTAAGGGTGAGCCGCCAATTAGGGCAAGCAGGCCACCATCAATGCGGATGACTTCTCCGGTAATGAAGGCGGCACGCTCAGACAGCAAAAAGGCCACCAGCTCGGCAACCTCGCTGGCATGGCCTGCGCGGCCCAGGGGGTGCATGCTGTCGATTTCTGTACGCAGGGCGGCAGGGGACGGGGAGCTGGCGATGGCATCGCGCAGCATGGGGGTGTCGATGGAGCCTGGGGCGATGGCATTGGAGCGCACGCCCTGGCTGGCAAAATCCACGGCAATGGATTTGCTCAGGCCGATCAGCCCATGCTTGGATGCCGTATAAGCAGCCACATTGCGCTGAGAGGCCAGGCCTTGTACCGATGCCATGAACACCAGGGCACCACGGCTGGCGATCAACTGGGGCAACAAGGCCTGGGCCAGCAGGAAGGCTGCGCCCAGATTGGTCGCCATCACCTCGTCCCAGCATTGCTGCGAGGTGTCCAGCGCCGAGCCATAACGTTGGATACCCGCGTTATGGGATAAGCCATGGGCGCCGCCCAGTTCTTGCGCCGCTGCTGCCGCAGCATTGGCTGTCGCTCGGTCGGTAACCGAACCGATGACCAGTCGATGGGGAAGGTTGCGCGGCAAGGCCTCTGCCATGCGCGCCAGCCCTTTGGCGTCGATATCCACCAATACCAGTGGCTGACCATCTGCCGCCAGTCGCATCGCGACCGCTTGCCCAATGCCGTTGGCAGCCCCACTGACCACTACGCTCATTACCATCTCCCGCTTGGATTTGAGCGCTACCATACTAGTGGCCGAAAAGCTGGGTAACCGGTCAAAGGGTCAGACGAGGCTTGGTTTCATTGTCGTTTTGGCGAGAAATGACAAACCAGCCAGGGTGCATGATTGTTTGCTGATGGCCCATTGGCAGTATGACGGAATGGATGCAGCCATGGCGAGCCATACCCTGCACCAGACATGGTCTGACACTTGGGTCAGGGAGCCACTACCCGACTCGCGTGTACAGTTCCCCAGCGGTCTGCGGACGTGTCGAATCAAAGAAAGGGGTGCAAGGGGCGGTGGAAAAGTCCGACAGCTTTAAGACAGAGGCGAGCATCAGTCGCCTCCGGGCTCAAACCAGTTTGTTGTTGCGGGCAAAGTCAGTCAGGTCCACCACGTTCGAAATACCCAGTTTTTCGAAAATGTTCACCTTATATGTGCTGACCGTCTTGTTGCTGATGAACAGCCGGTCGGCAATGTCCTTGTTCGACAAACCCTGGGCAAGGTGTTGCAGCACGGCAAGTTCACGGTCAGACAGTTTTTCGATACGACTGTCGATCTGGTTTTCGTCATTAAGCTTGGCGCCGGACACCACGTCACGGGGAAAGAAACTGTAACCTGCCATGATGGCATCCGATGCCGACAGGATGGCGTTGAGGTCTTTGCTTTTGCTGACAAAACCGTCTGCGCCGGCCTGCATCGATCTTGAGGCATAGACCATTTCATCCTGCGCCGACAAGACCAGCAACTTGATGGCGGGATGTTGATTCTTGATGCGCTTGATCAGTTCCAATCCACTGATGCGGGGAATGTTCAAGTCGATGATGATGAGATCGGCTTTATGTTCTCTGACCAATTCGATGACAGACTGGCCATTGTCGGTTTCCCCGATGACTGCATACCGGCCGGATTTTTCCAGAACGGAACGGACAGCCAGACAAATGGCCGGATGATCATCGACAATGATGACACTTTTCATGATTAATCTCCGGAAATGATCAGGATTGGAAGTTTTTATTCGTTATGGGACTGTTGGAGAGTAAATGGGTTTGTTGAAAAATTTCATAAGATAAATCTAGTATTCAATCAGAAATTTCCCATCATCAATCAGTGCTGAGGCAAAGATAATATAAAACTTATAAAAGCAATGTAGCACATTTCAGGTGAATTTCATGTCAGGGTTATTCAATGCCGGACGTCATCGTCCGCTGCAGATTCTTGTCGCCGAAGATCATCCGGCGCAGCGCCAGGTCATTGTTTCCATGCTGGAGCAGCATGGTGCATGCATGGTGGATGAGGTGGGAGATGGCCTGCAGGCACTCTCGTTACTGAAAACCAATAAGTATGACCTGATGATCTGCGACCTTGGCATGCCTGGACTGGATGGCATTCAGTTGATGCGGCACCTCAGCCAAATGGACGATCTGCCGCAGCTGATCTTTTGCAGTTCTCATGCCGAGGACATCCTGCAGAGCGTGCAGCGGTTTGGCGTTCACTACCATCTTCCAGTACTTGCTTGTCTGGAAAAGCCGTTTTCTGCGAGCGAACTGTCCACCCTGTTACAGCAATGTGTAAGGCAACTGTCGGATGATACGGCGTTGAAGGCCATGGAAAGCATGGTGTTTTCCCGTCAGGAGCTGGAAGAGGCGATGCAGGCCGGCCAGATCAAACCCTGGTATCAGCCCAAGATCGACCCGCAAACGCTTGAGGTACTTTCGGTTGAAGCCCTTGCCCGCTGGGAGCATCCGGTACATGGCGTACTGACGCCCGATGTGTTCCTGCCGCAGGTGGATGTGTTGAATCTGAGCGAGAAACTGCTTTGCACCATTTTGCGCCAGGCTGCACGGGATTGCTGTGCCTGGGATATCAAGTTTCCGCAGAAAAGGCTGGGTGTGGCAGTCAATATTAATGTCCGCGAATTTGATAAACCCGATATGCCTGAAAAATTGAACTCCATTATTCAATCCATGCATTTGTCACCAGGTCGCATTACTCTTGAATTGACAGAAACCCAGCCGCTGAATAACTTGATTTTGTCATTGGAAAATGCCATTCGCCTGCGGGTGATGGGTTTTAATCTGGCACTGGATGATTTTGGCGCCGGATATTCCGGCTTTCATCATTTGCGTGAAATTCCGGCCAACTCTGTCAAAATCGACCGCTTGCTGGTGCATCAGGCAGCAGGAGACCCGGCAGCAGAAAAGCTGCTGGGTTTTGCCGTACGCATGTTGCAAAGCCAGAATGTTTCGGTGGTGGTCGAGGGCGTCAGCCGACAGCAGGACTTTGAGCTGGTGAAACAACTGCAAGTGGATCTGGTACAGGGTTTTCTGTTGGCGGAGCCGATGTCGCGCAGTCGCTTGGATTCCTTCATGATGACACCGGCTGGTATGGCCAACTAGAAGCGGCGTAGTGACCGCAGCGCCAGTCCAATCAGGCTCATACTGCACAGCTGCCAGTTGTCCAAGGTATGGTGATAAACCTGGCAGTCCACCACGATGGCGGTTGCCGGATACATAACACATTACGGCAAAGCGACTGGTTGATATCTGGTTCCTGCTACTGTCGAGCAGTGCGTAAGCAAGACCAGTGTGCAAGCTGCCCAGACCGGTCAGCCAAGCACAATTGTTGGCTGTTGCCGGTAATTCATACAGCAGTGGCCACCAGTCGGTGACTATCACTCCGACTGCACATTGCCACCAGGCAAAGGTAAAAGAACTGATGTCCGGTTTTTGCCTGGCAATGGTGGGCAGGCCGGCATACGACAGCGATCCGCCAATGCACATCATCACACCTCCCAGAAAACCATCAGGCAGAAATAATATTGACAATATCAACAACAAATCATATTGTTGATAATGTCAATCAATATGTCATGCGCTTGTTTTCCGGACAAAACATACCTGCAAGGAGTTGCCCTTGGCTGAATCAAGCCCCTCGCGCGAACGCGGCCTGTTGTGGTTGCTAGCGCTTACCCAGTTCACCATCATCATGGACTTCATGGTGATGATGCCGCTGGGGCCGCAAATCATGCACGCATTTGCCATCAGCCCAGCGGCGTTTGCCACGGCTGTCTCGGCTTATTCATGGTGTTCCGGCCTGTCCGGGCTGTTTGCGGCAACCTATATCGACCGCTTTGACCGTCGTCGACTGCTGTTGGTGATATACGGCCTGTTTGCCGTCTCCAACCTGGTGTGCGCGATGGCGGGGAATTTCCACATGCTGCTGGTGGCACGTGCGTTTGCCGGTTTGAGTGGTGGGGTACTGGGGTCCATCATCATGGCCATTGTCAGTGACATCATCCCGGTTTCCCGCCGTGGAGCGGCCACTGGTACCATCATGACGGCCTTTTCGCTGGCGGCAATTGCCGGGGTTCCGGCCGGCATCGTGCTGGGCGCGCACCTGGGTTGGTCTTCGCCGTTTTATTTGCTGGCGGTATTGTCGGTGCTGATCTGGCTGGCCGCACTGGTGCTGGTGCCTTCATTGCGGCTGCATTTGCAGGTGGCACCACCGCCATTGCGTCAGGTATTGCCTGATTTGTGGCGTTTGCTGAGTAATCCGCTGCATCTGCGGGCGTTCGGACTGACCTTTGTCATGCTGGTGTCGCACATGATGGTGATTCCCTTCATCTCGCCGGTGTTGGTGGCCAACCACGGTATCGCCCCGCAGCAGATTGCCTGGATTTACATGGCAGGCGGGGCGGCCACTTTCTTTACCTCCCGGCGTATCGGCAAACTGGCCGACCGCTATGGCAAACATCAGCTGTTCCGCATCATGGCCTTGTTTTCCATGCTGCCGGTGCTGTTTGTCACCCATTTGCCGGATTTGCCCTTCATTGCCATCGTGGCATTTTTTCCGGTCTTCATGGTGGCCTTGTCCGGCCGCATGATTCCACTGCAGGCCTTGCTGACTACCGTGCCACAGCCGCAAAACCGTGGGGCATTTCTTAGTGTCAACAGTGCCATTCAATCCCTGGGCAATGGTTGCGGGGCCTGGCTGGGTGGTTTGCTGTTGAGCAATACCGCCAGTGGCCAGATTCTGGGTTATGGCCTGAATGGCTGGTGTGCCGTGGTGCTGGTGAGCGTGGCCTTGTGGTGGGTGGGGCGCGTCCATGGGCAAGTGACGCCCGAGCTGGCGAAGGCGCACACCTGAAGGCAAGGGGGAGTGGCCAGGTAATGCGATATGGCTGGTGGATGAGAAAATGTAATGGTGTTGTGCTGGTTGAAGTTTTGCTGCCGACGTTAGAATGACGACCTGATCTGATACGCAGCCAGCAGCCGATTGAGGAAACGGCGTGGCATACAAGGCGTTGCGGATGTGATGGTTTGAATTCGGGGCACAATCATAACAAGCATGCAAAACAAGAATGGCAGGACACCATGGGCACGGTCATGGTTAAGCGGCAGCAGCAACTTGCTGCTTGGGGCAGGGCTGAGTGCGCTGTGCTTGCCACTGTGGGCAGCGGAAGTCAGCAATGGCATTACCACCATCAAACCGCAGCTGGGGGAGGCCACGTCGCTGGATTTCGGGGCTGCCAACCTGTCCGTGCGCGGTTGGCTGGGCCTTGGTACGGTAATCCGCGCGGCCAACCCTGACCCGGTACTGGTTAAGGGGGCGTCCATGAATACCCTGAACGATGGTGATCAGAACTATCGTGCCGGGGATGCCGTTTCTAGCGCGATTGAAAGCTATGTACAGGCCGACTTGCAATACCAAGGCCTGGGGCTGCGGCTGGCTGGCAAGGCCTGGTATGACTACACCCAGGCACAGCAATCGGTGCTGCATGGCAATGTGACCAACCATTACCAGTCTGGCGCTCCGCTGAGTGATGAAGGCTTCGTGCCTTTGGGCCGATTTGGCAATGTGGTGCTGGATGATGCCTATGTATATGGCACCACTGCGCTGGCCGGCTATCCCCTGCAGTTGCGTGCCGGGCGGCAAACCATTCCCTGGGGGAGCCCCACTGCCGGGGGCATGCTGTCCCAGGTCAATGCCACCGATTACGCAGCACTCAGTCGCGCCAGTTCGGTTGCAGCCGAGTCGGGCATTCCGGACTGGGCCGTCTACGGCAAGCTGAACCTCAGCGAGCGGCTGACTCTGGATGCCTTTTACCAGTTTGCTTTTGCTCCCAATGTCTATCCCGGTTGCGGTACCTTTTATTCCACTGGCGATTATGTGCAGCCAGGGTGCAATCAGCTCACCCTGAACGGTGCCTTGTTGTCTGCCATTGCCCACCGCAGCATCAGCACCAGCGATGCGCAGTCCGTGAGTAACGCGCTGGACTATGTCAGCCGCGCTCCAGACCGTCTGCCATCCGGTGGGCAATATGGTGCCGGCCTGCAATATCTGCTGAATGGCGTGGGCAGGTTTGGTTTTTATGCGGCCAATATCGACAGCAAGGTGGGTTATACCGGTGTACAGCACAATACTGCGGGCGTGCTGACCCCCTTGTTGGCCAATACTGGCCAGGCGCAGGCTACCGGACTGAGCAGCCAGTATTACCGCAGCTATCCGGCTAATCTGCATTTGTTTGTGTTGAACTTTGCCAGCCGTCTGCCGGACCAGACCGGGCTGTATGCCGAGCTTGGCTATATACCGGACCAGCCACTGGCCTGGAACGGCGCTGATTTTCTCAACGGCCTGTTGCTGGGGCGTGGCCCGCTGGCGCGCTTGTACAAACTGCCGGCAGGTGCCAGCGCAGATGGCTATGACCGCTATCAGGTGATGAATCTCAGCCTCGGCGCGGAGCGTCCGCTCGGCAAATGGGCTGGTGGTGATTTCAAGTTGGCGGCTGAACTTGGTTTCAAACATGTATTCTCCCTGCCGGACCCGGCCGTGATGCGCTATGGCCGAGCCGGCTGGGGTATGGCGGCCAGCCAGGCTTATGCCACTTGCAGTGGCGATGCCGCTACCTGCCGGCTGGACGGCTTCATCACCAGCAATGCCTGGGGTGCCCGGTTGCGGCTGGAGGCCCGCTATGCCACCGGCTGGCCGGATATCACGCTTACCCCCGCACTGACCCTGGGGCAGGATGTGCGTGGCTATTCCTATGATGGCCAATATTCTCAGGGGCGGTTTACCACCATGTTCAGCCTGGCGCTGAATGTGCGGCGAGACTACCAGCTGGACCTTAGCTATCTGAAAACCGGCGGTGGTGATTACAATGTGCTGCGTGACCGTAGCCTGGTTTCCCTGGGACTGGGCATGCGCTTGTAAGCGGCCTGCCCTGTTTGCCAGTACCGGGACCGCCCCTTACACTGGCGGCGCTGTTCTCCCCGCCCACCCATGCCAATACCCAAGTCGCCATGAACCAACAACTCGCACTCAACAAGATCAATCAGGCCATGCAGCAACTGCAACAGGGAAAGGCTGCCATGGCGCGTGACAGTTTGAGTCGCGTCCTGAAGGCCTTCCCCGACAGCCCGGAGGTGCATTTCCTGCTGGGTCTTGCCTTGGTGCAACTGGTGCAGCCCAAGGGAGCACTCGCCCATTTCAATAGTGCCATCGCGTTGGCACCGGACCTGGCCGAAGCCTATGTCAATCGTGGCATCCTGTTGAAAAACCAGCAGCAGTTGACCAGGGCCTTGCAGGATCTGGACCGCGCCGTTGCTTTGCGTCCTGGCATGGCGGAGGCCTACAGCAACCGTGGCAATGTGCGGGTATTGCTGGACCAGCCCGAACAGGCTGGTGCGGACTTTGCCATGGCGATACGGCTGGACCCGCACAATGGCGATGCGCTGGTGAATATGGCGGCATTGCTTGCGAGTAGCGGCGATTACATGCAGGCACTTCCATTACTGGAGCGTGCTGTTGCCCTCAACCCGCAATTGACAGAGGCACAGATCAATCTTGCTAATGTGGAATATCGTCTGGGGCAGGAGCAGCAAGCCATGCAGCGGCTCAATGCCGTGTTACAAAGGCAGCCATCCAATGTTCGTGCCTTGGGTGCCAAATCACATCTGCTGGCAGAAGTCGGGGATGTCGCGGGTGCCCGTGCCTTGCTGGACAAAGCCTTGTCACACGCCCCGGCAGATGCGCTGGCCCGCTACGACAGATCGCTGCTCCTGCTGCTGCAAGGCGACTATGCCCGTGGCTGGCAGGACTACGAAGCGCGCAAACTGGACAAGCAGTTAAGCCAGCGTGCCGGTTTGCAGCGCTTTTCCCTGCCGGAATGGCAAGGTGAGGACCTCTCAGGCAAGACGCTGCTTTTGCATCAGGAGCAGGGCCTGGGCGATGCCATCCAGATGCTGCGTTACCTGCCGCAGTTGCAGGCGCAAGGCGCTCGGGTGCTGATCTTGCTCAATGCGGCGCTCTCACCCCTGGCCAGCCAGCTGTTGCCGTCCGGTCAGGTGTTTACCCAAGGTGAGGCACTGCCGCATTTTGACTTGCACTGCCCGGTGATGTCGCTGCCCTTGCGCATGGCCACCATGCTGGACAACATTCCGGCCGCGCAGGGCTATCTGGCGGTGGATGAAGCTTGCCAGCAGCATTGGGCAGGCTTGCTGGGAGAGAAAAAACGCTTGCGTGTCGGGCTGGCATGGTCCGGTTCGGCAAAGCATCTGAATGACCGCAAGCGCAGCCTGACGCTGGCTGCGCTGTCCGGCCTGCTGCAACCCGATCTGCTGCAACTGGCTGTCGAGTGGCACAGCCTGCAACGCGAATACCGCGAAGATGCAGGCGAGCGGGCTGCCTCCGGCATCATCGACCATGCCGCACAACTGCACACCATGCAGGATACCGCCGGGTTGATCAGCCAGCTGGATCTGGTCATCAGTGTGGACACCTCGGTGGCGCACCTGGCCGGTGCTTTGGGCAAACCGTGCTGGCTGCTGCTGCCGTTCAATCCGGATTTCCGCTGGGGGCTGGGCCGTAGCGATAGCCCGTGGTATGCCAGCATGCGTTTGTTCCGCCAGCCGCAGCCCGGTGACTGGGCCAGTGTGCTGGATGAAGTTGCCGGCCTGTTGGTAAAGCAGGCGGCTGACTGAAGTCTGTCAGTCGTCGCGGGTGAGCACTTCCAGCACTTCGATTTCAAACAGCAAATTGGAGTGCGGCGGAATGCGCGTGCCGATCTGCCGCTCGCCATAAGCCAGTTCTGCGGGTACCCACAGCTTGCGCTTGCCGCCCACTTTCATGCCCATCAGGCCGATATCCCAGCCCTTGATCACCCGGCCGGTGCCGATCACGCACTGGAAGGGGCGTCCCTTGTCATGCGAGGAATCAAACTTGCTGCCATCTTCCAGCCAGCCGGTGTAGTGGGTGGTAATCAGTGCGCCGCGCACCACTTCCTTGCCGTCACCAATGTGCAAGTCTTCGATTTTCAGTTGCTGGTCCATCTGTTCCGTTACCGCTCAGTTGCATGTCAGGCGGCATTTTAGCTGCCCTGTGCCAGCGGGAGAAGCAAGATGCACTAGCCGGGCTGGCCATCGCTACGCGCTTGCAGATACAGCCGGACAAAACGCAGGCTCCAGCCCAGTAGCAACAGCAGGCAGGCGCAGGCGCTCAGTACATACAGGCGGGCTGACCAAGTGGCGGGCAGGCAGTCGGTGGCCACGCGCAGCAAGGCCATGCCATGCACCGCCAGATACAGCCGCCACAGCCAGTCAGGTGCTTGCAGCGGCTGACCGGCATGGCCGAGCGACACGCGGGAGACAAAGGCAATCACCATGCTGATGAAAAAGCCGGTGGTGATGGCATGCAGCGGCGCCAGCCCCAGCGACACCGGCAGCAGCCCGGCCAGGCTGTACAGCAAGAAAGCCAGCGGCAGCCAGGCAAATGCCAGATGCAGCATGCACAGCAGACGATTCTGCCCGGTACGCCAGCCCTGCCAGCGCCGACAGATATAAACCAGCAACAGGCAGAAGGGCAGGTCAGCCGGCACGGTCGTCAGCCCGGCGATAGACAGCAGGCCGTGTAGCCAGCTGCCGCTCAGCATGGCCCACAGCAGCCAGTCCGGCTTCCAGGCCGGAATGTTTGGCATGGCGCTGACGGTGAAAAACGGCAGCATGCGGTGGCAGACGGTAAGGAATACCGGCAGCAGAAAGCCCCACAAGGCCAG
>NZ_JAELUD010000277.1:0-299 GCF_016429185.1 Aquitalea sp. ASV11 | reverse complement strand
CCCCCCCCCCCCCCCCCCCCCCCCCCCCCCCCCCCCCCCCCCCCCCCCCCCCCCCCCCCCCCCCCCCCCCCCCCCCCCCCCCCCCCCCCCCCCCCCCTCCCCCCCCCCCCCCCCCCCCCCCACCCCCCCACATCTTACTGTTCGTCGGCAGCGTCAGATGTGTATAAGAGACAGCCCTTGCTCAGTGCCTGGTATTGCTGCTGTGCTGCCTGATACTGCGCTTGCGCCTGCTGGCGGGCGGAGCGGGCGGCATCCAGCGCCTTCACCGCTGCAGCGCCGCTGCCGGCCAGTTCCTGTTG
>NZ_JAELUD010000276.1:0-299 GCF_016429185.1 Aquitalea sp. ASV11 | reverse complement strand
CCCCCCCCCCCCCCCCCCCCCCCCCCCCCCCCCCCCCCCCCCCCCCCCCCCCCCCCCCCCCCCCCCCCCCCCCCCCCCCCCCCCCCCCCCCCCCCCCCTCCCCCCCCCCCCCCCCCCCCCCCCCCCCACATCTTACTGTTCGTCGGCAGCGTCAGATGTGTATAAGAGACAGGAGCTACGACGGACGGCTGGTGGCCGGGCGGGGGACGGCGGGGGATGCGCTGATCCGCGCTGCCGGCATGGTGAATGCCGCGGCGGATATCCAGGGCTTTTTGCCGATGAATCCGGAAGCCTGGCTC
>NZ_JAELUD010000275.1:0-299 GCF_016429185.1 Aquitalea sp. ASV11 | reverse complement strand
CCCCCCCCCCCCCCCCCCCCCCCCCCCCCCCCCCCCCCCCCCCCCCCCCCCCCCCCCCCCCCCCCCCCCCCCCCCCCCCCCCCCCCCCCCCCCCCCCCCCCCCCCCCCCCCCCCCCCCCCCAACCCCACATCTTACTGTTCGTCGGCAGCGTCAGATGTGTATAAGAGACAGGCTCAGCACCTTTGCCCTGGAACAGCAGTTGACCGACATCCCCGCTTACGACCACCTCCAGCTGGGCAGGGTATTCCAGCAACTGGAACAGCTGATCCGCACCCTGCTGGACACGGTGATTCCCACC
>NZ_JAELUD010000274.1:0-299 GCF_016429185.1 Aquitalea sp. ASV11 | reverse complement strand
CCCCCCCCCCCCCCCCCCCCCCCCCCCCCCCCCCCCCCCCCCCCCCCCCCCCCCCCCCCCCCCCCCCCCCCCCCCCCCCCCCCCCCCCCCCCCCCCCCCCACCCCCCCCCCCCCCCCCCCCACCCCCACATCTTACTGTTCGTCGGCAGCGTCAGATGTGTATAAGAGACAGGCATACACACAAGGCGGACAAGCGACAGCTGCTGAGCGCCTGACCATGCAGGCAGCATGTTATGCTATCAGATTACCCAGCCTACCTCACCGCATGCTGTTACTGAAACTGACGCTGGTTCCAGCCT
>NZ_JAELUD010000273.1:0-299 GCF_016429185.1 Aquitalea sp. ASV11 | reverse complement strand
CCCCCCCCCCCCCCCCCCCCCCCCCCCCCCCCCCCCCCCCCCCCCCCCCCCCCCCCCCCCCCCCCCCCCCCCCCCCCCCCCCCCCCCCCCCCCCCCCTCCCCCCCCCCCCCCCCCCCCCCCCACCCCCACATCTTACTGTTCGTCGGCAGCGTCAGATGTGTATAAGAGACAGGCCTATACCCGTGATGAAAACGACGAATTCGTTGCGGCAACCAGTATTGGCGCCCCGGTCAAGATGCAGGATGGTGATGTTGCCATCTTCATGAACTTCCGCGCCGACCGTGCGCGCCAGCTCACC
>NZ_JAELUD010000272.1:0-299 GCF_016429185.1 Aquitalea sp. ASV11 | reverse complement strand
CCCCCCCCCCCCCCCCCCCCCCCCCCCCCCCCCCCCCCCCCCCCCCCCCCCCCCCCCCCCCCCCCCCCCCCCCCCCCCCCCCCCCCCCCCCCCCCCTCCCCCCCCCCCCCCCCCCCCCCCCCACCCCCACATCTTACTGTTCGTCGGCAGCGTCAGATGTGTATAAGAGACAGGTACGGGTGTTTGCCGGTCATGCCGATTTTGGCTATGGCGTGCCGCCGGAGAATGTCATTGGCCTGCGGCTGGAAATGGAAAACGGACGCTATACCGACCGCTACCTGAATGGCTGGCACTTCAAC
>NZ_JAELUD010000271.1:0-299 GCF_016429185.1 Aquitalea sp. ASV11 | reverse complement strand
CCCCCCCCCCCCCCCCCCCCCCCCCCCCCCCCCCCCCCCCCCCCCCCCCCCCCCCCCCCCCCCCCCCCCCCCCCCCCCCCCCCCCCCCCCCCCCCCCCCCCCCCCCCCCCCCCCCCCCCACACCCCCCCATCTTACTGTTCGTCGGCAGCGTCAGATGTGTATAAGAGACAGTCTTAGGACCTTGCGCTATTCGAGCGGCCGACGTCTGATTAGCTAGTTGGTGAGGTAAAGGCTCACCAAGGCATCGATCAGTAGCGGGTCTGAGAGGATGATCCGCCACACTGGGACTGAGACACGG